>CAJMQD010000145.1 GCA_905215425.1 uncultured bacterium | reverse complement strand
CTAGCTGTCGCGCTTGGCCAGGTAGTCGTTTACGGTGACGATGTGGACACCCTTGCCGGCCAGAGCGTTCAGATAGGCGGGCAGAGTGGCCACCAGGGTCTTGCCCTCGCCGGTTTTCATCTCGGCGATACGGCCCTGATGCAGGATGATGCCGCCGATGAGCTGCACCCGATAGGGCCGCATCTCCAGCACGCGCCAGGCCGCCTCGCGGCAGGCGGCGAAGGCCTCCGGCAGAATGTCGTCCAGGGTCTCGCCATTGGCAAGACGCTGTTTAAACTCCGGGGTCTTGGCCTGGAGCTGGGCGTCGGTAAGAGCTTTATACTCGTCCTCCAGCGCCTCAATTTTGGTTACAAGGGGCATAATGGCCTTGACCTCCCGTTGGGAGCTGGTTCCAAACAGTTTCGTGATCAGACTCATTCAGTAAAACACCTCTTTGTCACGGCCGGTCCAAGGCCGTATATACAAATCAACTTAGTATACCATATGGGAGCGGGAGAAAAAAGAGGGAATTGTAAACTTTTTACGGCAAAACCCCCAAAGTATCCCCTTCACCCTTCCAAAAATTCCGTCACTTGCGCATATTTGTATTTCGGGGGTTGACACATGGCTGTTCCGGTGCTATGGTATGCGTACAACCAAATAGGACAGACGAAGCGCCCAGGAAAAGGCTAACCGCCTACCGAAGGAGTAACACTCTCAGGTTTCCCTGACGGGGATGAGGACTGCGCGCAGATGTAACTCTGGAGAAGCCCGCATCAGCGGGGGCCGAAGGTGCAAAGCAGGCATACGCCTGCCAATCTCTCAGGCAAAAGGACAGAGCAAGCGGACGGGTGCCCCCGTCCGTGCGCGCCTTGGCGCGCCGATCCTCTCCGGAGCGGCAGATGGAATGGTTCCATCCGCCGGTCCGTTTTTATTTTCCCAAAACCGCCTGCGGGGCTGGGAGCAATTTTCGGGAGGGAATTCATATGGAAGCATTGATCACCAATCTTGACAGCGTACTCTACCCCATCGTTTGTAAGGTAAACACCTACTTGTCCAACTACATTCTGGTTTTCCTGCTGCTGGGCGTTGGCCTGTGGTATACGTTCCAGACCCACTTTGTCCAGATTCGCTGCTTCGGCGAGGGTATGCGCAAAGTGTTCGGCAACCTGACTTTGAACGGGAAAAAGCACGACAGCGGCATGACCTCTTTCCAGGCCCTGGCCACCGCCATTGCCGCCCAGGTGGGCACCGGCAATATCGTGGGCGCCTCCGGCGCCATCCTCACCGGCGGCCCCGGCGCCATCTTCTGGATGTGGGTCATCGCCTTCTTCGGCATGGCCACCATCTATGCAGAGGCCACCCTGGCCATCAAAACCCGGGTCAAGATGGCTGACGGAACCATCCACGGCGGCCCTGTCTACTATATCACCACCGCCTTCAAGGGCGGCTTCGGCAAGTTCCTTGCCGGCTTCTTCGCCATTGCCATCACCCTGGCCCTGGGCTTCTTCGGGTGCATGGTACAGTCCAACTCCATCGGCGAGTGCTTCCAGACTGCCTTTGGGGTCCCCACCTGGATCGTAGGCGTGGCCCTGGTGGTCATTTGCGCCATTATCTTCCTGGGCGGCGTAAAGCGTCTGGCGGCGGTGACCGAGAAGGTCGTCCCCATCATGGCCGCCATCTTCCTGGCCGGCGGTCTGATCATCCTCATCGCCCGCATCCAGTATGTCCCCGCCACCTTTGCCATGATCTTCAAGTATGCGTTCCAGCCCCAGGCCATTGTGGGCGGCACCTTCGGCTTCGCCATCAAGCAGGCCATCAGCCAGGGCGCCAAGCGGGGTCTGTTCTCCAACGAGGCCGGTATGGGCTCCACCCCCCACGCCCATGCTCAGGCCCACGTCACCGACCCCCACGACCAGGGCGTAGTGGCCATGGTGGGTGTGTTTATCGACACCTTTGTGGTGCTCACCCTGAACGCACTGGTTATCATCTGCACCCTGTACACCCCCGGCGGCCCGCTGGCCGACGGCTACTTCGGCGCTGCTGCCGAAACCTTGAGCAAGACCAACCTGGCTCAGACCGCATTCGGCTCCGTTATGGGGGCCAGCCTGGGCGCCAAGTTTGTAGCGATCTGTCTGTTCTTCTTCGCCTTCTCCACTGTGCTCAGCTGGAACCTCTTCGGCAAGATCAACGTCATCTGGCTGTTCGGTAAAAAGAACCCCAAGACCTGCACCGTGGTGTATACCCTGATCGCCCTGCTGTTCATCTTCTTGGGCACCATGATGTCCAACGATCTGGTGTGGGAGCTGACCGATATGTTCAACAATCTGATGGTCATCCCCAACGCCATCGCCCTGTTTGCCCTGACCAAGCTGGTGCGTCAGTCCACCCACGGCGTGGGCGTCAAGTCTGGTAAGTAAATTCACTTTTCCCCGCTTCAAAACCCTTGTCCCTGTCGGGACAAGGGTTTTGCTTTACCTGCTCCGCCCTTTATGGTATGATAGCAGGGCAAACAACAGGGAGGTCATACCCATGGCAGATTGGAAAAAGAACACCGCGCACGAAGGAGAGATTACCGGCTATACCGCCGAGGGCATGGGGGTCGCCCGGCTGGACGGCCGGGTGGTCTTTATTCCGGGCACCATCGCCGGCGAGCGCTGGCGCTTCCGCTTGGAAAAGGTGAACAAAACCGTAGCCTGGGGGCGTGGGATCGAGGTTCTCTCCCCCTCCCCGCTCCGGCGCAAATCAGATTGTCCCCTTTTCGGTCGGTGCGGCGGCTGCCAGTTTCGACACATGGATTACACCGAGGAGCTTCGCGCCAAAGGCGCACGGATCCAGGACGCAATCAGCCGCATTGGCGGGTCAAAAGCAGTCCTTTTAGGCGTTTTAGGCACAGATAATACAGAACGTTATCGAAACAAGGTGCAATTTCCCGTCGCCCAAGAGAAAGACGGTTTGGCCGTGGGCTACTACCGGGGCCGCAGCCACTCTGTTCTGGACGTGGAGGACTGCCTGCTCCAGCCCGAAGTGGTCACCGCCCTGCGCGCAGCCTTCAAGGGTTGGATGGAGCGGTACGCCGTGCCGCCCTATGACGAGGTTTCCCGCTCGGGCCTGATCCGTCATTTCTACGTGCGCACCAACAGCAGCGGTGAATCCCTATGCTGCGTGGTGGCCAACGGCACCAAACTGCCCCATGCCGACGAGTTGGTCCAGACACTCCACTCAGCCCACAGCGGACTGGCCGGTCTGGTCCTGAACCTGAACCGCGAGGATACCAATGTGATCCTCGGCCGGGATTACCGCACTCTGTGGGGACGGGACTGGCTGGAGGAGGAGCTGTGCGGGCTCTCCTTCCGCCTGTCGGTCCCCTCCTTCTTCCAGATCAACCGCGCCCAGACCCAGCGGCTGTACGCCCTGGCTCTGGAATACGCCGGTCTGACCGGAGAGGAGACGGTGCTGGATCTGTACTGCGGCATTGGCACCATCTCCCTTTGCCTGGCCCAAAAGGCGGGAAAGGTGATCGGTGCGGAGGTAGTTCCGCAGGCGATTGAAGACGCCAAAGCCAACGCCCTGCGCAACGGCGTTGCAAATGCAGAGTTTTTCTGCGGCGACGCCGGTCAGATCGCCGCCCATCTGGCCCAGCAGGGGGTGCGCCCCCAAGTGATCTGCGTAGACCCTCCCCGAAAGGGCCTGGCTCCAGAGGTGCCGGAGATTCTGGCCGGCATGGCCCCGGAACGCATCGTCTATGTCTCCTGCGACCCCGCAACATTAGCGCGGGATATCAAGCGTTTCTCCTTGCTGGGCTATGAGGTCGTCCGCGCCCAAGGCGTGGATCTGTTCCCCAGAACACAGCATGTGGAAACGGTTGCACTACTGTCGAGCACTGCCAAGAAAGCGCACTAAGATGTCAAACAAGGCTACTAAACAGGCCTAATATCGGTATATTATAGGACCTCGTCCACACAAATCCCGTTGCATGTATATAATTTCATTCCATGCCGTAAGAATCCCGCGAAGGTACTTGATGCGCAACACACTGTCATT
>CAJMQD010000144.1 GCA_905215425.1 uncultured bacterium | reverse complement strand
GCCGACCAGATGGTCTATCAGACCGAGAAGACTCTGGAGGAGATGGGCGACAAGATCCCCGCTTCCGACAAGGCCCCTGTGGAGGCCGCTCTGGGCAAGCTGAAGGAGACCCTGAAGGGCAGCGACACCCAGGCCATCAAGGACGCCACCGAGGAACTGACCAAGGCTTTCTACGCCGTGAGCGAGAAGCTGTATCAGCAGTCCGGCGCTCAGGGCCAGCCCGGCCCCGACATGGGCGGCGCCAACTTCACCGGCGGCAATAACGCCCAGGGCGGCAGCGACGCCGGCCCCGACGTTGTGGACGCTGATTATACTGTGGTTGATGATGATAAAAAGTAAGCGTCTGAGCCGTCGCGAACAGCGCGGATGGACCGAAGTGAGGGCGAGGGAGGGCGGCTATTGCCGCCGACACCAGCCCGAGTCGAAGGGAAACCGCGCGTCGTGAGCAGGCGAAGCGTGATATCACTAAGCGTCCAAGGCCGTGAGCAGGGGAGATAACGACAAAGCGAATGGGAACAAACCAAGAAGGGCTGAAAGCCCGGATGTTTGTTCCCAGAGTCGGCGGAGTTATCGACCCGGCCGCGAGCGTGCCGAGGCGTGATATCAGCGAGCGCCCCTTATATGGGGCGCAGCACAATCCAACTTTGATCCGAACCCGGGGCGGGGCGTCCCGCTCCGGGTTCGATTTCCATCGCACGGTAGGGCGGGGGCTTGCCTCCGCCGCTTTCCGCGTCTAAAGAGGTGAACACCAATGGCAGAACAAAAACGCGATTACTACGAGGTCCTGGGCCTTTCCAAAGGAGCCAGCGACGATGAGATCAAAAAAGCCTACCGCAAGCTGGCCAAACAATATCACCCTGATATGAACCCCGGCGACAAGACCGCCGAGGCCAAGTTCAAAGAGGTGAACGAGGCATACAGCGTCCTGTCCGACAAGGACAAGCGGGCTAAATACGACCAGTTCGGCCACGCGGGGGTAGACCCCAACTTTGGCGCGGGCGGCGGCGGGTTCGGCGGCTTCGATATGGGGGATGTGGATCTGGGCGACCTGTTCGGCTCCTTCTTTGGGGGCGGCTTCGGCGGCGGCTTCAGCAGCCAGCAGCGGGCCAGCGCCCCCCAGCGGGGAGAGAGCCTGCGGGCCAGCCTGACCATCTCCTTTGAGGAGGCCGCCTTCGGCTGTCAGAAGGAGATCGACCTGACCCGCACCGAGCAGTGTCAGGAATGTCACGGCTCGGGCTGCGCCGCGGGCACCACGGCAGAGACCTGCCCCGATTGCCGGGGCACCGGCACCGTTCGTGTGCAGCAGCGCATGGGCAGCATGGCCTTTTCCAGCTCCGCCCCCTGCTCCCGCTGCGGCGGCAAGGGCCGGATCATCCATACCCCCTGCAAGTCCTGCGGCGGAACGGGCAGCGTAAGACGGCAGAGCCGCATCTCCGTCACCATCCCCGCGGGCATCGACAACGGCCAGGCCGTCTCCCTGCGGGGCCAGGGCAACGCCGGCAGAAACGGCGGTCCCGCCGGGGATCTGATCGTCAGCATCCGGGTGCGCCCCAGCGACAAGTTCCAGCGGGACGGCACCACCGTGCTGTATGAGCAGCCCGTCTCCTTCGTCCAGGCCACTCTGGGTGCCGAGCTGGAGATCCCCACCATCGACGGCAAGGTGAAGTACACCATCCCCGCCGGCACCCAGTCGGGCACTACCTTCCGCCTGCGGGGCAAGGGTATCCCCGAGCTGCGGGGCCGCGGCCGGGGCGACCAGTATGTCACCGTAAAGGTACAGGTACCCACCAGCCTGAACGGCGAGCAGCGGGAGGCCCTCCACGCCTTCGCCGCCGCCATGGGGGAGGAAGTTCCCGAGGGCGGCGTAAAGGGCTTTTTCGACAAGTATAAGAAGAAAAAGTAAGCACTGTCCCCATGACCCGCCGTTCCATTGGAACGGCAGAACTGGAGTGTATCTGTATGGACGATCAGCACAAAAAGAAGGATCTGACTGTGGCGGACGTGATTTGCAGATGGTACGTCTGCGCGGTCATAGGCTTTGGCGCCGGTCAGAGTTTGGGCGGCGGCCCGTCCGGCTTGATCGGGTTGGTCGTGGGTGCTCTGCTTGGGTGGTTCCTGCAGAAAAACCATGAGAAGGCAGACCGGGACTGAGTGCTCTGCACTATAACAAAAAGGACAGCCAGCTATGCTGGCTGTCCTTTTTACTTTCCCATAACAATATCCCTTAAATAGCGGGCAAACTCCTCATACTCCCGGGGGCCCAGCACCTTGGGACAGGACATGACCACCAGGTCGTGCCCTTTTACGCCCCGGTGATAGGGCGGGTGGACATGGAGAAAGGGATTGGCCACATAACCGCACCGCTCGTAAAAGCCCTTTCGGCGGATGGACACCGGGTCTGCCGGCGGGTCGATCTCCAAAATCACAGTCTTGCCCCGGCGGCCCAGCGCTTCCAGCGCCTGCCGGCCATAGCCCTGCCCCCGCAGCTCGGGGAAGGTGCAGAAATGCTCCACATAAATAAATGTCTCGGTCTCCCAGCACAGCAGCAGCCCCACCCACAGATCTCCGTCGTAGATGAGAAGGTATTGATACTCCGGCGCCCCCAGAATATTCAGCTGGGAGTGTTCTTCCCGCTGTTCATGGAAAGGGAAACTCCGGTTATACAGGGCGCGCGCCCGGGCATACCGGGGGTCTGCGCCGTCAGTCAGACGAATCAACTCCATACGATCGCTCCTTTTTTGGCTATGGAGCATCATACCACAGTTTTCTCCCAATTCCAACCGCGAAGTGGAGGGAGAGACAAAAACGCGCGGAAGGGAAAGGAAAATGCGTTTCTGCCTTGTCTTTTTTGCAAAAGCGTCCTATAATCAGACTGAGAATTCTGCCCTTTGGGGCAAATCTGAAGCGCAAAGGAGAACACCATGACAGCCAATGAGAAAAAGCAGTTGATGGTCAACGCCTGTAAGGTCCGTATGGGCGTCATCGAGGGTGTCCACGCCGCTAAGTCCGGCCATCCCGGCGGAAGTCTGTCCGCAGCAGACCTCTTCACCTATCTGTACTGTAAGGAACTGAATATCGACCCCACCAATCCCAAGTGGGAGGAGCGGGACCGCTTTGTCCTGTCCAAGGGGCACACCGCCCCCGGCCTGTACGCAGCCCTGGCCCTGCGGGGCTTCTTCCCCCAGGAGGACCTGCTGACCCTGCGCCACATCGGCAGCCATCTTCAGGGTCACCCCAACATGAACCTGACGCCCGGGGTGGATATGTCTACCGGCTCTCTGGGACAGGGCATCTCCGCCGCGGCCGGTATGGCTCTGGCCGCCAAGTATCAGGGCAAGAGCTGCCGGGTGTACACCCTGCTGGGCGATGGTGAGATCCAGGAAGGTCAGGTGTGGGAGGCCATGATGTTCGCCCACCACTATAAGCTGGACAACTTCTGCGCCATTATTGACAACAACGGCCTTCAGATCGACGGCGACGTGGCCAAGGTCATGAACCCCTACCCCATCACCGAAAAGCTGCGCGCCTTCGGCTTTGCCGTGGCGGAGATCGACGGTAACGACTTCGACCAGCTGGAGGCCGCCTTTACCCTGGCCCGCGGGACCAAGGGCGTCCCCTTCGCCATTGTGATGAAGACGGTGAAGGGCAAGGGCGTCAGCTACATGGAGAACAACGCGGGCTGGCACGGAAAGGCCCCTAATGACGAGGAATACGAGACCGCCATGAAGGAGCTGCGGGCTCAGCTGGCAGAAGTGGAGGCAATGTAAGATGGCAGATGTGAAAATGATCGCGACCCGCGAAAGCTACGGCAACGCCCTGAAGGAGCTGGGCGCGGAGCACGAGGACCTGATCGTGTTTGATGCCGACCTGGCCGGCGCCACCAAGACCTCTATTTTCCAGAAGGCCTTCCCCCAGCGCCACTTTGACTGCGGCATTGCCGAGTGCGACATGGTCGCCGCCGCCGCCGGCGCCTCTACCATGGGGCTGGTTCCCTTTGCCTCCAGCTTTGCCATGTTCGCCGCCGGACGGGCCT
>CAJMQD010000143.1 GCA_905215425.1 uncultured bacterium | reverse complement strand
GTGACATCGGTCACTGCCTCGGAATGACAGGTTTCTCTTAACTGAATGACATTGTTGACAAGCTGCTGTATTTTCTTTCCGCCCGGAATGTAGTATGATAGAGAAAATTCAACAGGAGGTGCACACCTATGCCCACCATTCGCAAGGGAACCGCGGCGGATCTCCCCCAGATTGCCGCTATTTATAACCGCATCCACACCCAGGAGGAGGCCGGTCAGGTCTCCATCGGCTGGATCCGGGGCGTCTATCCCACAGAGGACACCGCCCGCTCCATTCTGGAGGCCGACGAGCTGTTTGTCTTAGAGGAGGATGGCGCCGTGGCCGCAGCGGCCCGCATCAACCGGGAGCAGGTCCCGGAGTACGCCCAGGCGAATTGGGCCTGTCCCAAGGCCCCCGCGGAGCGGATCATGGTGCTGCACACCTTGGTTGTAGACCCCCTGCAAAGCGGGCGTGGACTGGGCAGCGCATTTGTCCGCTTCTATGAAGCCTATGCGCTGGAACAGGGCTGTCCTTACCTGCGCATGGACACCAACGAGAAAAACAAAAATGCCCGGGCGCTCTATGCCCGCCTGGGATACCGCGAGGTCGGCATTGTCCCCTGCACCTTTAATGGGATCCCCGGGGTCAACTTGGTCTGTCTGGAAAAAACCCTGGATGACGGACTTTATATCCGCACTGCCCAGGCGGAGGATCTGGACGCCATTGCGGCGGTGGAGGCGGAGTGCTTTCCCCCGGCGGAGGCCGCCGGAAAGGCGGAATTTGCCAGCCGCCTCGCCCATTACAGCAGCCACTTCTGGCTTCTGTTCCAGCAGGACAAGCTGATCGCCTTTGTAGACGGCATGGTCACCGACCGTCCTGATCTCACCGACGAGATGTACGAGCGTGCCCAGCTCCATGATGAGAACGGGGCCTGGCAGATGATTTTCGGGGTCAACACCCTGCCCCAGTGGCGCAAGCGGGGCTGCGCAGGCCGCCTGCTCCGCCGGGCCATTGCCGACGCCAGAGCGCAGGGCCGGAAAGGGCTGGTCCTGACCTGTAAAGACAGGCTGATCCACTACTACGCCCAATTTGGGTTTGTGGACGAAGGGATCTCCGCCTCGGTCCACGGCAGCGCCGTGTGGAACCAGATGCGGCTGACGTTTTGATTGACGAGTTTACAAATAATTGTTTTTTCCCGGCCTTGAACAGGATATAATGGCTCTATTCTGAATTGTAAGAGGTGCCATACCGTGAACAATCAAAAAACCGGGCAGCTGACCTGGCAGGCCAGAGGCAATCTATGGCTCCGCCTGGGTCTGCGCCTGATACTGGCTCTTCTGGGCCTGCTTCTGCTGCGGAACTTTGGCGGTTGGGTCCTGTCCCTGCTGGCCCCCTTCCTGCTGGCCCTGTGCGTCTCCGCCGCCCTGGACCCCCCGGTCCGCTGGCTCCAGCGGCGTCTGCACTGGAGCCGCGGCCTGTCGGCCATGCTCCTGATGCTGGTGATCCTGGGGGCGGCCGGGGGACTTCTGTTCTGGCTGGGGCAGGTGCTGGTGTCCGAGGTCATCAGTCTGGCCGATAACTGGGACACCCTGCTGGCCGCAGCGGTGGAGCAGGTGAAAAACTTAGACGCCATGCTGGAACGGCTGGCGGCCATGCTGCCGGTGGAGCTGTCCAAGTCGGACGAGAGCCTTCTGGACTGGCTGATCGGTCTGGTGCCCACCACGCTGCCCCAAATGGGGGATCTGGCCTCCTTTGCCGGAGCCAAGGCGGCGGCCCTGTCCTACTTCCTGGTGGCCGCAGTATTCTTTGCCATGGCCACCTATTTCCTCACCGCTGACTGGCCGGGATTCCGCAGCCGGCTGGTGGACCGCCTTAGCCCCCGCCTGCGCCGATTCGGTAGTCAGGTGCGCACCACCGCTCTGGCCGCCTTCGGCGGCTACCTGAAGGCCGAGCTTCTGCTGTCTGTGGGGGTGTTCGCCATTCTGGCCGTGGGCTTTGTACTCACCCGGCAGAGCTACGCCCTTCTGCTGGCCCTGGGATTGGCCGCGCTGGACTTTATCCCCATCGTGGGCTCGGGCACGGTTATGGTCCCCTGGGCCGTAGTCGCTCTTATTATGGGCGACTACCCCACCGCCATCCGCATGATGGTCATCTGGGGGATCATCGCCATGTTCCGCCGGGTGATGGAGCCCAAGTTTGTAGGGGACCAGACCGGTCTGTCCCCCGTTCTCTCCCTGGTCAGCATCTATGTGGGTATGCGCCTGGGCGGCGTGGGCGGCATGATCCTCGCCCCCATTGCGGTCCTGGTGTTTCTGAATTTGGCTCAGGCGGGCCTGTTCAGCGGCATCCACCGGGATCTGAGCACCGCAATGGACGACATCGCCGCGATTCTGGACGGAGCCAAAAAGGACTCCTGAGCTTTTGCACCGCAGCGCCTTCGCCTTCCGGCGGAGGCGCTGTGCAGCTTGTCAGAAAAGTGGTAAAACCACTTTTTTGACAAGCTGCAAACATTTTAACTGCGTTAAAATGTTGTTGATTTCAAGGAAAGGGAACCCTGACGGTTCCCTTTCCAACTATCCTTCCCTCCGAATCCTTTGGCCGGAAGGGCTTTTCGACAGCCTGCCGCGTTTGCAAACTATTTCTGAATTGTTCAAAAAAGAATCCCCTTTTCGTCATGTTTTTTTCATATTTATGGGTTATTCTCTCTTTTGTAAATCAGATAGAGCCACCTAACAAGGTGATTTAGTCCCTTCAAGGAGTGATATGTATGGCAGACCAGAACGAATACATGTATTATCAGCAGGATCCTGATCCACAGAACCGTTACAGCTATCAGGACCCCATTCCCACCTCCGGCGGCCCCGTGGGTCCGGAGCACAGCCCCAAGAAGCCGGGCGGCTGGCGAAAGATCCTCGCCCTGGTGCTGGTGTGCGCCCTGGTGGGCGGCGGCGCCGGCGTGGGCGGTGCGGCCCTGTACAACAATTTGTCCAACAGCGGCGGCACCACCGTGGTGCAGGAGATGGAGCGTCCCCAGGTGCAGACCGTGGTAAACAGCAAGAACGGCCAGGCCATGACCGGCGCTGAGCTGTACGCCGCCAACCTGGGCTCCTGCGTGGGCATCACCGTGTCCACCACCTCGGTGAACATCTTCGGTCAGACCACCACCTCCGCCGCCTCCGGTTCCGGCTTCGTGCTGACCCAGGACGGCTACATCGTCACCAACTACCACGTGATTGAGGATGCCGCCAAGGACTCCTCCGTGTCCGTTGAAGTCTCCTTTGCCAACGGCGACAAGTATACCGCCAAGCTGGTGGGGGGCGAGCAGGATAACGACGTGGCCGTGCTGAAGATCGACGCCACCGGCCTGACCCCCGTCACCCTGGGTGACAGCGACAAGCTTGTGGTGGGCGAGCCGGTTTACGCCATCGGCAACCCCCTGGGCGAGCTGACCTACTCCCTGACCGACGGCATCATCTCCGCCCTGGACCGGCTGATCACCACCAGCAGCACCAACGCCAACAACCAGACCGAGTCCGTCACCTTGAACGTGCTTCAGACCAACTGCGCCATCAACCCCGGCAACTCCGGCGGCCCCCTGTTTGACCAGTACGGCAGCGTGGTGGGCATCGTCTCCGCCAAGTATACCCAGTCCACCTCCGGCGTGTCCGCCGAGGGTCTGGGCTTCGCCCTTCCCATCAATGACGTGAAGGAGATCATCGCCGACCTCATTGAGCACGGCTATGTCACCGGCAAGCCCTATATGGGCATTCAGGTCGACTCCGTGTCCTCCGAGGCCCAGCGCTACGGTATCCCCGCCGGGGCCGCCGTCAGCTATGTGGCCGACGGCTCCTGCGCCCAGAAGGCGGGATTGCAGGTCAACGACGTGATCACCGCCATTGACGACTTTGTATGGGGCGTCCCGTTGATGGTGCTCATCCTGTTCGGAGGCATCCTGCTGACGGTGCGCCTGGGCGGTCTGCAGTTTCGCCAGCTGCCGCGCGCTTTGCGTTACATGGTCAAGAATGAAAAGGGCGGCTCCGGCGAAGTGACCAGCTTCGGCGCGCTG
>CAJMQD010000142.1 GCA_905215425.1 uncultured bacterium | reverse complement strand
GAGCTTCGGTTCCGCTCTTTTTACTTGACCGAACGCCCCCGCTTACGGGGGGAACCGACACACAGGAGGTCGCCTATGGCGAAGGGAACTGACACTGTGGCCCAATTGGCCCTGCCTTACGTTGAAGCTGCCGGCTGCACGCTCTGGGATGTGGAGTACATCAAAGAGGCCGGCGAGTGGTATCTGCGCATCTATATCGACAAGGAGGGCGGCGTGTCCATCGAGGACTGCGAGGCCGTCTCCCGTCCCCTGTCCGACAAGCTGGACGAAGCCGACCCCATCCAGGGCAGCTATACCTTTGAGGTCTCCTCTGCCGGATGCGACCGCGTTCTGCGCACGGCGGAACACTTTTCCGCCTGCATGGGACAGGAGGTCGAGGTCAAGCTCTACCGCCCCCGGGACGGCCGCAAGGAGTTCGTAGGCTTTTTGCAGGCCTATGATGACGGAACCATCACAATTACTGTGGAAGATACCCCCACTACATTTGAAAAAAAAGAAGTTGCTCTGGCCCGGCTGTACCCCCGGTTCTGAGCGTGTCTTAGGAGGAGAATATCGTGGCTAAGAGAGTAACCAAAAAGGTCAACAACACCGAACTGGACGGCAAGGAATTCTTCGCCGCCATTGCCCAGATCGAGCAGGAGAAGGGCATCAAACCCGGCTACATGATGGAAAAAATCAGCCAGGCTCTGCTGGCCGCCTATCGCCGTGACCATGAGGGCGTGGGCGACAACCTGATGGTAGAGGCCGACCCCGATACCAATAGCGTACGCATGTTCCTGAAGAAGGACGTGGTAGAGGTCGTGGACAATCCCGGCACCGAGATCTCCCTGGAGGAGGCCCGTCTGGCTCTGCCCCAGGCCCGTCTGGGCGACGTCATCCGCATCGAGATCAAGCCCAAGAGCTTTGGCCGTATCGCTGCCCAGACTGCCCGCCAGGTGATTATCCAGGGCATCCGCGAGGCGGAGCAGGAGATGGTGTTCGACCAGTTCACCACCAAGGAGCACGAGCTGCTCACCGGCACCATTACCCGCATCGACCCCCGCAACGGGGCCGTGGTCCTGCGCATTGCCGCCGGCGACCAGCACACCGACGCCTTCCTGGGCGTAAACGAGCAGGTAAAGGGCGAGCACTATGTAGAGGGTCAGCGCCTGCGTGTCTATGTGGTAGAGGTCCGCAAGAGCACCAAGGGCCCCCAGGTCCTCATTTCCCGCACCCACCCCGGTTTGGTCAAGCGCCTGTTCGAGCTGAACGTGCCCGAAATTTATGACGGCACCGTGGAGATCCGCTCCATCGCCCGTGAAGCGGGCAGCCGTACCAAACTGGCTGTCTGGTCTGCCGACCCCAATGTTGACCCCATCGGCGCCTGCGTAGGTCCCCGGGGTCAGCGGGTGAACGCTATCGTAGACGAGCTGAAGGGCGAGAAGATGGACATCATCAAGTGGTCCGAGGATCCCGCCGAGTATATTGCCGCCGCCCTGTCCCCCGCTGATGTGGTCAGCGTAGAGGAACTGCCTGACGGCAAGAGCTGCCGTGTGGTAGTGCCCGACGACCAGCTGTCCCTGGCCATCGGCAAGGAGGGCCAGAATGCCCGCCTGGCCGCCAAGCTCACCGGTTATAAGATCGATATCAAACCCGCCTCCGCTCCCTTGGAGCCTTTGGAGGAGGAGCAGCCTCTGGGCGAGATCCCTGCCGACGAGCAGGCCGAGCCTGTGCAGGAGTAATTTGACCGTCCCCCCTGTGGGACGACCGCCATGTCCCATGGAGAGGAGGAAATGAAATGCCCAAGAAAATACCTATGCGTCAGTGCGTCGGCTGCCGGGAAATGAAGCCCAAGAAAGAGCTGATCCGGGTCGTCCGTTCACCGGAGGGCGCGGTAAGCCTCGACTTTAAAGGCAAGCTGCCCGGCCGCGGAGCTTATGTCTGTCCTGACGCCGAGTGTCTGAAGCGTGCCAAACGGTCCAAAGCACTGGAGCGTGCCTTTTCCGTCCCTCTGCCCGAGGACGTATGGCAGGCGCTTGAAGCGCAGATGAAGGAGGTGCCCGCCGATGCCCAATGATCCAATTCTCAGTCTGATCGGTCTGGCCAACAAGGCAGGAAAGCTGGAGATTGGGGAGGAGCCTGTGGGCGCCCTGTCCCGCGCCCGCCAAGCCAAGCTGATTCTTCTGGCCGGAGATGCCGCGCCCAACACCTGCCGCCGGGCCGCTCACTTCGGCGAGGCAGGCAATGTGCTGTTTTTACAGCTCCCCTTCTCCAAGGAGGAATTGGGCTTTCTCCTGGGCCGCAGCTCCTGTGCCATGATGGCCCTGGCCGACTCCGGTCTGGCCGCCTCTATTGTGGAAAAGCTGTCTGCCCGCGACCCAGAGCGATACGGCCCTGCCGCCGAACAACTGCGGCAGAAGGCCGACCGCGCCTTGCAGCGGCAGCGCGAGAAGCGGCAGCACGAAAAGAATCTGCGCGAGGGGAAGCGCAAGCCCTGGGCCGCGCCTCCGCCGCCTAAGGAAAGCGGAGACTCCCCCTCCCCCGCTAAAACTCATCATTCCGCGCCGAAGAAGCCCCAAAGAGGCCCCTCGGCTTCCAAGCATCCGGACGGCAGCCGCCGTCCCACGAAACCCGGCCCCGGCGGCCGACGCCTGTCCGGTAAGCTCCGGCATGATTCCTAAGAAACGAGGTGGCTTCATTCTATGATGCAAAAATATCCCATTCACAAGCTGGCCAAGGACCTGAAAAAGGACAACAAGGAATTTAAGTCCCAGGAGATCATGGACATTCTGACCAAGTATGGGCATCCCCCCAAGAATCATATGCAGCCCTTGACCAATCAGGAGCTGTCCATTATCTTTGAGTACCTGACCCAGCACAATCAGATCGACTCTATCCAGTCGGTGTATGCCGATGTCTATCACGAGCCCGCCCAGAAGGCGGAATCTGCGGCCCCCAAGGCCGAGGAGAAAAAGACCCAGCCTGCTGCCAAGCCCGCCGACCACAGCCAGAACAGCAAGGGCGGCAAGCCGGCTCAGGCCTCTCAGCCCGCAGCTCCCAAGGCCGAGGAGAAGAAGTCTCAGCAGCCCGCAAAGCCCATGTCCCGCGTCCCTGAAAAGAAGGTTGTGGACACCCGCGGCGGCGGCAACGTAAACCTGGCCAAGTACGACGAGCGTCTGGAGTCTTTCACCAGTGAAAAGACCCAGGACCGGGGCGGCAAGCAGAAGTTCCAGGGCCGTAACGCCCAGCGTCAGCGGGGCGGCCGTCAGGCCGGCTCCTTCGGCAATAAGCGCAAGCAGGAAGAGCAGGACCGCCTGCGCCGCCTGCAGCTGGAGATCGCCAAGAAGGCCCCTGTTAAGGTGCTCATTCCTGACGAGATCTCCGTGGGCGAGCTGGCCAGCCGCATGAAGAAAACCGGCGCCGAGGTGGTGAAGTGCCTGATGAAGAACGGCGTCATGGCCTCTCTCAGCCAGATCATCGACTATGACACCGCCGCTTTCGTGGCCGAAGAGCTGGGCTGCAAGGTGGAAAAGGAAGTCATCGTCACCATTGAGGAAAAGCTGATCGATGTCAGCGAGGATAAGGCCGAGGATCTGGTATCCCGCGCCCCCGTGGTGGTGGTCATGGGCCACGTCGACCACGGCAAGACCTCTCTGCTGGACTATATTCGTCACGCCAACGTGGTCTCCGGCGAGGCCGGCGGCATCACCCAGCATATCGGCGCTTACCAGGTAAACGTCCACGGCAGCCCTGTCACCTTCCTGGACACCCCCGGCCACGAGGCCTTTACGGCCATGCGCGCCCGCGGTGCCATGATCACCGACATCGCCATTCTGGTGGTGGCCGCCGACGACGGCATCATGCCCCAGACCGTGGAGTCTATCAATCACGCCAAGGCCGCTGAAATTCCCATCATTGTGGCCATTAACAAAATGGATAAACCCACCGCCAACCCCGACCGTATCATGCAGCAGCTGACCGAATACGAGCTGGTGCCCGAGGAGTGGGGCGGCGATACCATTATCTGCCCCATCTCCGCCAAAACCGGCCAGGGGATCGACAACCTGCTGGACATGG
>CAJMQD010000141.1 GCA_905215425.1 uncultured bacterium | reverse complement strand
TCTCGCTTCGCTCGACAGCTTCCCCCCTAAGGGGGGAAGCCTGTAAAACGCACCCAACAAGCCTTCCCCACCCAGGGGGGAAGGTGGCCCGCAGGGCTGGATGAGGGGGCTTTGCGGCGCGCCGAGTCGTCGCGCCCTACGCTTTGCGGGCGGCCACATGGGGCGGCCCCTACATGACACAACCCTGCGATCATAAACTCAACTTACAACTCGAGGTGTACTATGAATCTGATCACCCATCCCCTTCAGGACTATATCGATCTGCTCGCCCGCCGGGGGCTGCTGGCGGAAAACACCCCCGCTGTGCCCAACGGCGGCGCGCCGGTGAAGCTGGTGTCTTACGATTCCCGCCAGGTGGTCCCCGGCACCCTGTTTATCTGCAAGGGGGCCCACTTCAAGGGGGAGTTTTTGCAGTCGGCCAAGGAGCTGGGGGCCATTGCCTATGTGAGCACCACCCCCTACCCGGAGGTGGAGCTGCCCTGTATCCTGGTCAGCGATATGCGCGCCTCCATCGCTCCCCTGGCGGATCTGTTCTATAACCACCCCTCGGGCAGGCTGAAGGTCATCGGCATCACGGGCACCAAGGGAAAATCCTCCACCGCCTACTATTTGAAGCATATTTTAGACGGGCTGGAGGAGAGCCTGGGCCGGCCGGAGACCGCCGTCATCTCCTCTATCGACACCTATGACGGAGTGGAGCGGTTCGAGTCCCACATCACCACCCCCGATGCAGTGGACCTCCAGCGGCACTTTGCCAACGCGGCGGCCAGCGGCATCGACTACCTGACCATGGAGGTGTCCAGTCAGGCCCTGAAGTACCACCGCTCCCTGTGTACCGACTTCGCCGCCGCCTGTTTTTTGAACATCGGCCAGGACCACATCTCCCCCATCGAGCACCCCGACTTTGAGGACTACTTCTCCTCTAAGCTGCGCATCTTCCAGCAGGGGGCGGTAAACTGCGTCAACCTGGACTGTGACCACGCCGGCCGGGTGCTGGCGGCGGCCCGCGCCGCGGGAAAGCCCGTTATCACCTTTTCTCAGAAGGACCCCTCCGCCCAGGTCTATGCCGACCGGGTGCGGAAGGAGGGGCGGGACATCCTGTTCCATGTGCGGGGGGAGGGGCTGGACCGCACCTTCCGCCTGACCATGCCCGGCCTGTTCAATGTGGAAAACGCCCTGGCGGCCATCTCCATCTGTCTGGCCCTCCACATCCCGGAGGACGCCATTTACGCCGGACTGCTCCGGGCCCGGGTGCCCGGGCGGATGGAGGTATACACCAACGCCGACGACACAGTGGTGGCCATTGTGGACTACGCCCACAACCGCATGAGCTTCGAGACCTTGTTCAGCTCCGTGAAAAAGGAGTACCCCGGGCGGCGGGTGGTGGCCGTGTTCGGCTGCCCCGGCAAAAAGGCTTACGACCGCCGGCAGGCCCTGGGAGAGGTGTCCGGCAGCTACTCCGATCTGGTGATCCTCACCGAGGAGGACGCGGGGGAGGAGGACACAGAGGCCATCTCCAAGGAGATCGCCCAGTATGTAAAGTGCCCCTGCGTCATCCAGAACAACCGGGGCGAGGCCATCCGGCAGGCCATTCTGGGCTGCGGCCGCACCCCCTCGGTGCTGCTGATCACCGGAAAGGGGGCCGAGACCCGGCAGAAGCGGGGCACGGCCTATATCGACGTGCCCTCCGACGTGGACTATGTCCACGCCTTCCTGCAGGAGTACGACGCCGTCCACCATCTGGGGGGCGAGCATCAGACCATCGACCTGCTGACCGCTCTGCCCGTACTGAAGCAGCTGGCGGGAAAGCCCCTGGCCGTGTGCTGGGACGGGGAGCCCGCCGGCACCACCGCCCTGGAGGACACAGCCATTCTGGAGATGGCAGGCATCGACGCCAAGCTGATCCGGGAGGAAGAGGCCGATACCGCCCGTCAGGCCGGAGTGGGACAGCTCCTGCTCCTGGCCCGGCAGGACCTGAACTTCGCCCCCGGCGCCGGGCGCATGGACGTTAAATTCGCCCAGCAGCTGCTGAGTGGGGGCAAGGTGAGCGGCGACGCCGCCCGCCTGCTGGCCCTGGCGGCGGAGCAGGTGGAGCGCGGCCTGCCCCGGGCGGCGGTGATCGACCAGCGCCGGCCCCACGCCCTGCTGCTGTACTTGCTGGGCCGGGATATCCCGGCGGTGACGGTGGAATAAAAAGAGAAACGCCCCCGGCGGAGAGATCTCCGCCGGGGGTGTTATTATACGTCTATGTATTCACAGCAGCCGGTCGATCAGGGGTCCGCTGTATGTGGCGGCCAGCATAAAGAGGTCGAAGTCAAGGCTGATCCAGATACAGGGGTTATAGCCCTTGCAGGAGCCGGTCTTCACCCGGCTGAACAGGGCGAAGCCCGCCTTGAGCACCACGAACCCGGTCAGCAGGGCGGGCAGCAGCGCACCCTCCCCCAGACCCAGCAGAGGAAATACCCCCAGCAGCACCGCGCCGGGCCAGGTGCAGGTGCCCTGTCCCCGGGCCACCCCCCGGCGGATGGCGTAGCCCTCCAGTAGCAGCAAAAGCAGAACCAGAATGGCCGCCGGAGCATACCCCCCGGAGCCTGGGACGGCGGGAGGCTGTCCCGCCTTTTGGGCATAGGCGGCGGGCAGGGCCACGGCAAGGGCGAGAGCGGCGGGCCAGTATCGGGAAAAGATGGAGGTCAGGTCGTTTTTCAGGATCTCCCGGCGGCTGAACTGGGCAGGCTCCATAGTCGTCTCCTTTCTTCGGGGGGCCACATCTTTCTGTTTGGATTCTATCACCTTCCGGCATAAAACACAATGAACAAACTGTAAATTGCGAATTATATAGGCGATTTTAATAAATTCTTAAAAATTCCGGGCGGCCACACGGGCGGATGATATCCGCCCCTACATCGTCCTCGCAAAGTCCACTCTACTCGGGACGCCCAGGCGTGGGCATCCCTCGCTGCGTTTCCTTGCTCGTCCCTACCCCCCTCTGGCCTTCGGCCATCTCCCCCTGACAGGGGGAGTCGGCCTCTCCCCACAAAACCCGCTCCGCTGGGCTTTTGTGGGGGCCCGTTTGGTTCGTTCGATGCATCATGTAGGGCCCGATGCCTCATCGGGCCGTAAGCCCCCCGTGCGTAGGGCGCGACGACCCGGCGCGCCTCGTCGTCGCAAGCTACGCATCATTCATTTCCGCCGGGGCGGCGAAAATTCATTCGCTCCGCTGCTCATCCTCTCCCATTTGAACCCACTTACCCGCAAGGGGCACACCGCATCCGTAAAGCGGCAGAGCCGCCAACGGCTGCGCTGTCGTTGGGCTTCAAATGGGTTCCTTGGGGGCTGCGCGCTCATACCCCCGTAAAGCCTTCCCCACCCAGGGGGGAAGGTGGCATCGCCGTAGGCGATGACGGATGAGGGGGCGTTGTTGTAATGACGAGGCGCGACGAGTCGTCATGCCGTCAAAATCAGGGCTTACACCGTAGGGCCCGGTGCCCTCACCGGGCCGCAATGCAGGGGAGGATATGATTCGCCATTACGGGCGTTGAAAGCCGTAGGGGCGGCCTGTGGCCGCCCGTTTTAAACCTCCCTCGTCAGAGGGAGCCGCAGTACGCTGTGAGCTTCTCTATGTCCGCGGGCCGCTGAGGACAGCGGCCCCTACGAGAGATCCCGGATGTTGCACACCGTAGGGGCGGATGTCCTCATCCGCCCGCGGTCCGGTGCTGCCAATGGAACGAGAAACAGGGCGCCATCCGTGTGGATGGCGCCCTGTTTATGTTTACTCCTCGTCCAGTTTGAGCACTGCCATGAACGCTTCCGTGGGCAGCTGGACGGTACCCAGGGTGCGCATTTTCTTTTTGCCCATCCCACCCGGCAGAGCCGGGCGGGAACCCTGTATGTTTCAAAATGCTCGGGCGAAGTGAATTCGCCCTGCGCAAATTCTCCGCTGCGCTGCGAATTTACGGCGCTTACCGCGCCGCCCCATCTGCGATGGGGCCCCAGAGGGCAAAGAAAATGCGCCTTACTCCTCGTCCAGCTTGAGCACTGCCATTAACGCTGATGTGGGCAGCGG
>CAJMQD010000140.1 GCA_905215425.1 uncultured bacterium | reverse complement strand
CTCCAGGACCAGAACCTTCTGATTCTTCTTAGACAGCTGCCAGGCGATGGAACTGCCAATGATGCCGCCGCCAACAATAATTACATCATACATTACTCGTTCCCTCCAAAAGAAGAAATCTTTACAGGACGAGCGGGCATTCTGCTCTTCATAGGCAGTACCTCAGCGGGGTTCTGCCCAGTCTGACGGGTGATCATCTGCTGAACCAAACGGCCGCAGGTCTTGCCCTGGCACAGGCCCATGCCAGCTCTGGTACGGCGCTTCACGCCGTCCACGGTGGTAGCGCCATCTGCGATGGCTGCCTTAATCTCGGCTTCCGTTACCTCCTGGCAACGGCAAATCAGTAATCCGTTATCCATGGCTCATATTCCCCTTTCTCAGTTTCTGGGCAGGCGCTTCATGCTGCGCACCACGTCAACATACTCCATGGGCACCGCCAGGCGCACCACAGCAGTACCGGCGTAGCTCTTCACCTTAGTGACGGCCAGCACAGTGCCCTTGCACACGACCTCGCCGCCACGGCTGACGGCGTCCACCACATCGCCCTTGTTGGGCAGAGGCAGATACTCGAAGGGGAAATCGACCGTACCCTCGGTCTCGGAATAGGACTTATCAACAATGGTGATGGCCAGGCCGGGGCAGTTGGCTACGCACAGGCCGCAGCCGGTGCACTTCTCCTCATGCAGGCAGGGCAGATTGGTGATCTGCTCACCGATGGTGATAGCGCCGAACTTGCAGATACCCTCGCAAGGATTGCAGGGAATCTCCTGTACACACTCGACACACGCGACTCTGCCCTTCTTCTTGCGCTCCTCGCTGGGCACACCGGGGCAGTTGGCCAGCTCCTCAGCGGAGGGCACGCCAGTAAACTTTACGCCTTCCATTATAAAGACCCGCCTTTCTTAGCCTGATAATCCGCCATATACTGCAGCTGCTGCTCCTTAGCCACGCGGCGCTTCTCGCCGAACTGGCCGGAACGCAGAGTATTCAGGCGGCCGGTGATCTCAGCCTTCTTGGCCGCGGCGTCCTCCGCGCTCAGATAGCCCAGGGCCTCCGCAGCGGCGACGCCAGCCATGTTGCCCTCTTCCATAGCGGAGGAGGCCTCCTCCACGCCGGTCACGTCGCCGGCCACATACAGGCCAGCTACGCTGGTCTCCATGTTACGGTCATGCAGAGGCACATGGCCGCCAAAAGCGGGAATGAAGCAGAACTCGCAGCCGGCCATCCAGATCAGCTCGGTCATGGGGTTCAGGCCAACGGCCAGACACAGGGTGTCCACGTCGAAGGTCTTCTCGGTGCCGGGAACCTGCTGGAACTTACTGTCGACCTGAACGATGGTGACCTTCTCCACCTCGTCCTTGCCAATCACTTCCTTAATGGTGTGGCTGACATAGAAAGGCACACCGGCGCGGCGGATCTTGCCCGCATGTACGCCGTAGCCGCCGATGCCGGGCGCGGCCTCAACCAGGGCCACAACGTCAGCACCAGCCTGCATCAGCTGATAAGAAACGATCAGACCCACGTTGCCGGAACCCAGCATCATAATGCGCTGGCCGGGCAGAACGCGGTTTACGTTGATCATGGTCTGGGCAGCGCCGGCGCCCATAACGCCGGGCAGGGTGCTGCCGGGGAAGGCCAGGTAGTTTTCCTTAGCGCCAGTGGCAATGATGACCTTCTTGGCCTTGACCACATAGTGCTCGCCGTCATGGATCACACCCAGGGAGCAGTCCTTCTGCATGCCATACACCAGGGTATTCAGCCAAACCTCGGCGCCGCTCTTCTCGACGCGCTCCAGCAGCTGCTGACCGATGACATAGCCGCGGGTGCCCGCCTGATGGGCACGGGAACCAAAGAACTTATGGATCTGCTTGAACAGCTGACCGCCGGGCAGGCGGTTCTCGTCCATGACCAGGACCTTGGCACCAGCGGTGGCAGCCTGGTAAGCGGCGCTCAGACCAGCAGAGCCGGCGCCAACGATTGCAACATCAACTTCTTTGATTTTCACTTTGCTTCCTCCTTCTGCTCAAAAGAGCCAAGGCCATCCTGAGTCTTGACGTGCATACCGTCACGGACGGGAGTTACGCAGGTACGGGTGTTGGGTACGCCATCGACGATCATCATACAGTCGGTACAACGACCGATCGCGCAGAAAATGCCTCTCTTCTCATGCCGCTTCACAGTATAGCGGAAAGAACGGATACCAGCATTCATCAAAGCGCTGGCAATGGGCTCGCCTTCCAGGGCTTCAACGGGCTGTCCATCACAGTAAATGGTCACTTTCTTTGTGGTATCTAATTCATCCAGAATTGGATGTTCCACAATTCTCATTTCTGTTGCACTCCTTCTTATTGAATTTGGCATTTTCCTATGAAACTTCTTCCTTGACACAAAACAACGCTTTGGGGGATTATGCTAAACCGCCCCGGTCCAATACGGCCCAACGGGTCGCCCCGCTCTCCGTGGGTATCCGCCCCACAGGGGCAGCGCTTCCGGCATGGCCGGCACACGCTGCGAGTCGTACTGCCCAGCCCCTCTGCCCGCCGGAGGCAGGCAGAGGGAGAGCGGTAAAAGCCAGATGCGGGGCTTACAGACCCAGAGACTTCACGCAGGCGGCCATGTTCTCCAGACCCTTGACGATATTCTCGTCAGAGGCGGCATAGGAGATACGGATGTAATCACCGCAGGCATCGCCCAGGCCGATGGCGGGAACGGTGGCCACGTTGTACTCCTCCAGCAGCTTCATGGCGAAATCCATGCCGGACAGGCCGGTAGCGGACACGTCGACCATGACATAGAAGGCGCCCTTGGGCTGAATGACCTTCAGGCCGTTGATCTTCTCCAGACCGCTGACCATAGCCTTGCGGCGCTTGGCGAAGGCGTCCAGCATGTCCTGAACTTCCTTCTCGGTCTGAGGATCCTCCAGAGAATCCACCAGGCCCTTCTGGATGAAGGTGGGGGAGCAGGTGGTGGAGTACTGATGGCACTTGATCAGCCAGTCAGCCAGCTTCTTGTCAGCAGCCAGATAGCCCAGGCGCCAGCCGGTCATGGCATAGGTCTTGGAGAAGCCGGTGACGATCACGGTACGCTCACGCATGCCGGGCAGAGAAGCCATGGAGTGGAACTCGGCTCCGTCGTAGACCAGACGGCTGTACATCTCGTCGGACAGCACCATCAGGTCATACTTCACGGCCAGAGCGGCGACCTTCTCCAGGGTCTCGCGGGTATAAACAGCGCCGGAGGGGTTGTTGGGGTTGTTGATGACGATCATCTTGGTCTTGGGAGTGATGGCCTTCTCGATCTCATCAGCGTTCAGCTGGAAGTTGTCCTCGGCGCGCAGAGGCACGTCCACAAACACGCCGCCGGCAAACTTGACCAGGTTCTTATAAGTAACGAAAGCGGGGGTGGGGATGATGACCTCATCGCCGGGGCCGACAAAGGTCAGGATGGCGTTGTTCAGGGCCTCAGCGCCGCTGGAGGTCACGATGATCTCGGTAGCGGGATCATACTTGACCTTGCTCTCCTTCTCCAGCTTGCGGGACAGGAGGGTACGCAGCTCAGGCAGACCGCGGTTGGAGCAGTAGTGGCTGTAGTTTTCCTCAATGGCCTTCTCGGTAGCCTTCTTGATGGGGCTGGGAGTGGGGAAGTCAGGCTCACCAGCGCTGAAGGGGACAACAGGACGGCCCTCGCCCCGCAGAGCGGCGGCGCGGTCCAGAATGGTACGGATAGGAGAAGCTTCCAGACGCTTCGTATACTCAGCGACCATATCTCTCATAATAAAGACACCTCTTTCAAAAATTCTAAATCAGAAGCCCTGAGGATTGACCTCGTTGCGGCACTTACCGGTGGTCTCGTACTCCTTCAGGTTGTCCAGAGACACATCGATCATGTTCAGGATGGCAGCGTCGGTATAGAACGCCACGTGGGGGCTGTAGATGGCGTCGTCCCGCTGGAGCAGAGGCTTGAACACGGGGTCATGGATCTGGTCGATGGGCATCTTCTTACGGACGAACTCCACCTCGTTCTCGTGAACGTCGAAGCCGAAGCCGCTGAGCTTGCCGCTCTCCA
>CAJMQD010000139.1 GCA_905215425.1 uncultured bacterium | reverse complement strand
GCGGGCAAGTCCACCCTGCTTCAGAGCATCGGCAAGCGGCTTCGGGAGCAGCAGCGGAAGGTGATCTACATTGTCCCCGAAAAGGGCCATGAGTACCGTCCCCTGTGCGAGGCGGTGGGCGGCCAGTTTATCAAGCTGGGGCCGTCCTCCCCAGATTGTATCGGCCTGATGGACATTCGCCGTCTGAAAGCCTCTCCCTACGCGGCTCAGAATGGCGGTACCCAGCGCCGGGAGTCCCTGCTGGCGGAGAAAGTCTCCTGGCTCTCCGTATGGTATTCTCTCCAGAAGCGCAATTTGTCGGAGGAGGACATGAACTACATCGACGCCTCTCTGATTGAGTGCTACGGCCGCCGGGGGATCACCTTTGACAATGCCAGCCTGTTTGAGGAGGACGGCGTGACCATCAAGGAGATGCCCGTTATCCAGGAGTGGTACGACATCCTGCGGGAGAAGCAGGAAACCAAGCACCTGTCAGTAATCCTGACCCGCTATGTATCCGGGTCGGCCGCCTCCATGGGTGGGCATACCAATGTGGACACGGAAAACCCCTACATTGTGATCGACCTGACTGATATTCCCGATGACCTTCAGTTGGCGACTGTGTACGCGGCCACCGGCTTTGCTACCGACATCACCGTGCAGAATGGGGATGTGGGAACGGCCCTGCTCTCCGACGAGCTGTGGAAGCTCCTGGGGGCGAACTCCAATCCTCTGGCCGCCGACTACACCATGCGCATGGTAAAGTTGATCCGCTCTCAAGGAGGGGTTGCGGGCGTCACATCCCAGGGCATGGCCGATATGATGGCGCTGGACGGAGGCAAGTATGGGAAAGGTATTTTGGACAGCTGCCGGATCAAATTCATCATGCAGATGGAAGATCAAGAGGCAAGGCTGGTGCAGAACATCCTCAATCTGACCGAGGAGGAGACGAAGATGATTACCCGCTTCCGCCGGGGGGAAGGTCTGCTCTGTATTGGTCATAACCATGTCCCCATCGCCGTCCATGTGTCCCCCAGGGAATATGAGGCCATTACCACCTCGCCCACTGACCTGCGAGCAAGGCAACAAGCAAGGGTGGAATAGTTCTCTCATGGCAAGAAAATGCCGGTAAAACGATAGCGTTTTACCGGCATTTCTCTACTGCTTTAAGTGCTCCCTTGCTCGTTCAGCCAATTCTCCATAAGCTGTTCCTTTTTCAAATACTGCTGAACAAGGGCGGAAAAGTCGTTGTCAAGTTCAGCTTTAAGATAAGAGCGGATTCTATGATCGAGCGTTTCTTTATCCATCTTGGCTTGACCAAAATTGAGCCCGACCAAAAATTCCCGCGCCCCATAGCTGCCGACGGAGAAAAACAACTCCAGGAAGTAATAGTCATCCTGTTTGCGGAAATCGGGGTTTTTACTACACTCGGCGTATAAGTAAATGCGCTCCTCAAACGCTTTGGAGGATAGTGAAAAATGGGTGGAATAGAATTCATCGTCTATGATGTCGATAGTGTATGGCTCGTTCATATCGTATCCCCTGTTCGCATTTATTCCCTAATGTAATTTTACTGCTCATATTATACTCATTTTCCTAAGAAAGTAAAGGAGATGGCATCAATGCTTGAGAAAAAAGATCATGTAAAGCGGATACAAGAAATCACCTTTGAAGCCTACAAATCCAGCGGCCGGATCGCCGCGCTTCTGGACCAGAATACAGGCCCCTCGGAACAGTTGTCTGAGGAACTGGAGCGGGTGGCAGCTCAAATAGAGCATGGGGCGATAGAACTCCGCAACCTTTGCGCCCGCTATCAGGCGCCGCTTCCTCCGGTAGGGCAAAAGCCCGCGCTGGAGCCGTTGAACATCGCCGGCCGTGCGGAGTGTAACGAATTTGGCTGGCTTCATATCCAACTGAACGCGCTGCTTCCCAACTGCCGCTTTGCAAGCCCCCTGTGGATCACAGACACCATAACCAGGCTCCTGGACCGACTGGAGCGGCGAAACGGCAAGCTGCCTCTTTTGGAGGAGGCCCTGCTGATGATCGACGAACACTGCGACATCGCCGCCCGGCAGGTCTACGACCAGGATAATAAAGCGTGGAAGGCAATCTCAAACGCGCTCAAGGGCCGGGTCGTCGCTGACGATGACCAGTACAGCCTGGGGGTATGCCTGCTGTCCAGACGCTCGTCGGAAGCGGAGTGCCACATCTATGTGCTCCCTGTTCAGGACGCGGGAGACTTTTTCTTCCTGCGCTCCGACCAATACCCCTTTTCCCGTTGACCTCCGGCTACACCGGACCGCACGGCGGGCGTACAACATCGGTTACAGCGGCGGGCAAATCCCCGCCTTAGCCCGTTACATACAGCATACGATTTTAGACCGGACCATCGGGGCGTCCCACAGCAGGATGTAACCGATGGTCCGGGCAGTTTTTTGCCGTCTGCTCTGGCTTTTTGTACGGCGCTTCATCCGTTACATTGAAAATTTGTAGATGTCCTATGCCACCTACCGATACAAACAGACCTCAAATCTGAGAGGAGGGCTACCATGCTCTATGACCGCAGGGATTTTGGCCTGCTCCGTCTGGCCGGGACCTATCAATGGCTCCCCCTGGCCCCGCTGCGGGCCCTTTCCTCCCTGAAACACCTCTACCGTGAGGCGGAGCTTCTGTCCACGCTGGGACTGTTGAGCTTTTCCCGCAGCAATCAATACCTGATGCCCTCCCCGGAGGGTTATCAATTCTTGGCCTCTATGGAAATCGACTGCCACGCCCCCACCAAACGCCCTTACGCGCAAAGCTCCGCCCTACGACGGCGGTTAGAGGTGGGGACCGTCCTGCTCACCTGCCTGGGGGCAGGAATTGAGCCGGCCTATGACAAAGTAGACCGCTTAAAACGCCAACCGGTTTTTCTCCCCGCTTTCGCCCTGCGCGGCGGGGACGGCAATCTGATGAACGCCGCCAGCTGTGTCGGCTTCGGCCACTGGGGAAACCACGCTTATCTCCTCCAATATGTCAGCCGGCAAAATCCCGGCTTTTTTATGAACAATGAGCTGTCCCATCTCTATAACCTGGCAAGCGTGTTCAGTGAGCGCCTGGACACGCCCCAGGCCCTTCTTTTGGCCGGAGAGAGCTATCGGTCCATTTATGAAATGCTCTCCAACCAGACCCCATCGGGACGGAACGGGAAAAAGGGCTTTACCGATTACAGCCAGGCATATCCCCGGCTTGGTATTCCGGTGTCCCTGGTTTCCTGTGACGATACCGGGGCCATGCAGCTGGCGATCATGCGCCAGATGGATTACCGCACCCGGATTGCGCAGGCTGCCTTTGGAGCCCGGTGGAAGCCGGAGGACGACCGCCTCCCGGAAGCGGACGGCCATGTGGACGGCAATCCCCTGGTGATCGCGGTGGACATGGACCTGCGCCGCTTGGAGCGGGTCTGCCGCGACGCGTGCCAACAGGGACGGCGTGAAATCCTTGTGGCCGCCCTGGAGGGCCAGATGTCCGGCCTGCTCTTGGACCAATTTCCGCGTAGGGCGCCGGTCCGGGCCCTGCGTATCAATACCCAGGTGCTTGCGGCGGCTTTCGGAGAAAACTTTTCCGCAGGCGATCCCTGGCCGAATGAGCCGCTTCGCTGGAAAGGCGGGCTGATCCATGTTTAGGCTGTCAGATAAACTGGCCCGCCTGGAGGACCGCATTTCGGGGCGATGGGGAAAGAAGCTGGACCGTTTTTTCGACCGCCGCAAGGGAAAGTGGAAGTTTTATATCCCGCTGGGGCTGTTCTGCTGGTACTTTTACGGAATGCTCATCAACTCCGTCCACCTGGGGATCAAATCTACTTTCAACGCGACCGGCGATCCGGTGGGCTCCATTTGGGTCGTCAACCCATTCCGCAATCTGCTGGCCGTCTTTACCCCCACAGGCCTGGGCGTCACGGCAGTCGGCTTTATCCTTTTTTGTCTCATCACCAAAAAGGGCTACATCTGGTTTTCCGGCTACAAGTTTATCCGGGACAAACGCGGCTTTGACATTCTTCCCGATGGCACACACGGTACCTCCGGCTTCATGTCCAAGAAAGAACAGGAGAAGA
>CAJMQD010000138.1 GCA_905215425.1 uncultured bacterium | reverse complement strand
AGCAGCCTCTTTTGAACCACTCGCCCAGCGAGTGGTTTTCGGGATACAAAAATAGCCCCTCCATACGGAGGGGCTGCTTTCCATAAAGCTTGATCAGGAGCCGGCGCCCGGCTTACGCCATGGCAGCCTGCTTCTTGGCGGAGACCTTCTGCATGACGATGACAGCGACCACCACCACAGCGCCGATCAGGTCGCTGACGGTGCCGGGGTACATCATGCCCAGGCCGCCCGCAGCCAGCAGGATGCGGAACAGGGGGTTGATCTTCTTGTACAGGAAGCCGTTGAGGGAGGCGGCCAGACCGAACAGACCGAACAGAGAGGTCACGCAGATCTGGATCACCTGCCAGATAATGAAGCCCTTGCCCAGGCCCGCGTCGAACTCAAACACCATAGCGGGGTTGAAAGCCAGGATGTAGGGCACCACGAAGGCGGCAATGGCCAGCCGGGTGGCGTTGAAGGCGGTCTTCATAGGGGGAGCCTTGGCGATGGCGGAGCCGGCGTAAGCGGCCAGAGCCACAGGAGGAGTGATGTCGGCCACGATGCCGAAGTAGAACACGAAGAAGTGCGCGCACACCACGGGGATGCCGATGCGGCCATCGATCAGGATGGGGGCGCAGGTGGCGGCCATGATGCAGTAGTTAGCGGTGGTAGGCACGCCCATGCCCAGCACGATGCAGCACAGCATGGTCAGCGCCAGGGCGATGATGGCGTGGCCGCCGGACACGGTAACGATGGTGGAAATCAGCTTGGAGGCCAGACCGGTGGAGGTGATGCAGCCGGCCACGATACCGGCCATAGCGCAGGCCACGGCCACAGTGATGGTGCCCTTACCGCCGGCTTCCAGCGCATCGATGATCTTGGGGATGGTGATGCGGTCATCCTTGTTGAACAGACCCACAAAGATGCAGATAAAGATGGCCACGGTGGCGGAGAACTGCATGGAACGGGTGTTGGTGGACACCAGAACCACCAGCACCACCAGGGGCAGCAGCAGGTAGATCTTGGGCAGCAGGGCGCTCATCTTGGGCAGCTCCTCCTTGGGGATGCCCTTCAGACCCAGCTTCTGCGCCTCCAGATGGACGGCGATGTAGATGCCGGCAAAGTACAGCACAGCGGGGAGAATGGCCTTCAGCGCCACGGTGGCGTAGGGCACGCCCATGTACTCGGCCATCAGGAAGGCGGCAGCACCCATAATGGGGGGCATGATCTGACCGCCGGTGGAGGCAGCGGCCTCGACAGCGCCGGCGAACTCAGGCTTATAGCCGCACTTTTTCATCATGGGGATGGTGACGGAGCCGGTGGTCACGGTGTTGCCCACAGAGGAGCCGGACACCATGCCGCACAGGGCGGAGGAAATTACGGCCACCTTGGCGGGGCCGCCGGCGGAGGAGCCGCACAGACTGTTGGCCAGGTCGATGAAGAAGGCCGAAATGCCGGTCCGCTCCAGGAATGCGCCGAAGATGATGAAGACTACGATGAACTTGGCACACACGTTGATGGGGGTATTCATAACACCGGTGGAGGCGTAGAACAGGTCGTAAATGACCTTACCGGCCTTAACCGTACTGAAGGTATATACCATCAGCACACCCACCACACACAGAATGGGGATGCCCACGCAGCGGCGGCACAGCTCCATCAGCGCCAAGATGGCACACACGGCCATAATGACCATGATCGGTTTCTTGGTCACACGGCCTGCCATCATGATAATGTCATGGGCGTTCAGAGCGTAGTACACAAAGGGGATCACGCCCAGAATCATAATGATGATGTCGTACCAGGGCATGCTGTTGACCTTCACGCTGCCCTTTTTGATGGGGTAGTTCAGATAGCCGATCACCAGCACCAAGGCCAGGAACAGGGTCAGCCGCACCTGAGGCAGCGCGTTGCTGCGCAGGGTGATGTACATACTCCACAGGGAGAAAAATACCGACGTACACCGGACGATCTGCTTGGGAAGGCCCTCCCAAATACGGGTGTTTGACTCTCGGTCATACTTTTTCATGACCGCTTCCACGTCGGCCGCGCTGCCTACGCTGGTGTCGATTTCGTTTGTCAGCTCAGGATTTACTCGTTTGTCTTCCACTTTGCTGTCTCCTTTCTTCCTGTTTTCTCTCCTTCTGCGGAGCAGATGGGCCAGCTCCGTCGCTCTGATCCATCTGCCACGCAGTCCACAATTTAAACAAGGGCCGCAGTGGGACTAACCCACTGCGGCCCCTCACTTACACAACAGATTTACGATTCAGAACCGCTTACTTGGTAGGAACAGTGATGCCCTTCTCGGCGAAGTACTTGGCAGCGCCGGGATGATAAGGCACAGCAGCGTAAGAGGCTGCGAACTCCAGGTTCAGCTCAGCGCCCTTGGCGTGGGCCTGAGTGATGGTGTCGATGTTCTCGAAGACGGTGGAGATGAAGTTGTACACATCGTCCTCGGACACATCGTCACGGGCGATGACCACAGCGCCAACCGCCACGGTGGTGGCGTCGGGGGTACCCTCGTAAGCGCCGGAGATGGTGGTCTTGCTGTAGTAGGGGGACTCAGCGATCAGCTTGTCGATATGCTCGTCGTCCAGGCTGACCAGATACACGGTCTTGGTAGCGGCCAGAGAGGTGATGGCGGTGGTGGGAGCGCCAGCGACCACGAAGGCGGCGTCGATCTTACCGTCCTGCAGGGCCTCGGCGGAGTCGCCGAAGGACTGGTAGGTGGGGTTGATGTCCTTCTCGGTCAGGTCATAAGCGCCCAGAACGTCCATAGCGTTGAAGTACACGCCGGAGCCGGAGTCGCCGATGGAGACGTTCTTGCCCTTCAGGTCGGCAACGGTCTTGATGTCGGGGTTCAGGGTGACGATCTGCACCTGCTCCATGTACAGGTTGGCCACGGTGGAGAAGCAGTCCACCTTCTCGCTGAACAGGCGGGTGCCCTGGTAAGCGTAGGCCCCCACGTCGGTCTGGACAAAGCCCAGCTCGGCGTACTCGTCTTCCAGGTTCTCGATATTGTTCTTGGAGCCGCCGGAGGTAATGGCAACTACCTTGGTGTTGGTCGCATTGGTGACCTGTCCGGCCAGCACACTGCCGAAGCCGTAATAAGTACCCTGGTCACCACCGGTGCTGAAACGAAGTTCAACCCCGCTGCCGCCGCCGGAGGGAGTGCTCTGAGAAGTGCTGGATCCGCCAGCACTGCCCTTAGGGGGATCTTCCTTCTTGCCGCAGCCGGTCAAAGCCAAGCTGAGGACCATAACCACGGACAACGCAAGCGCTAACTTTCTCTTCATGTTCTTATCCTCCATTTTCATTTTTTCCCGGTTTGAGCCAGCCTCGCCGCCGGTGCTATGTGCTGCATCTGTCCACTGTACACACACAAACAACAGATGTCTCTTCATCAGCCACTCACCTTTGGGAGCACTTTTTTCAAACAGGGCTACAGCTCTTGCCTTTTCACTTTGCAGAGAAAAAGCATTTTTTGCAGTACAGCTTGCATTTGTTTTAATCACAAATCGCATCTGTATTTACATTGGCATTATAGTACATCCGATCGGAAAAATCAACAAGATTTTTGTCGCTTTTCCCGTTTCGCCCCTTCACTTTTTATCTTTTATACAGTTAAGCTGTCTATATTCACCATTTTTCTCGCATTTTCGTTATTTTTGTTATTTTTTTAACCTCAAAGATTTTTCCGGAACTTTGCGTTTTTCTCATTTTTTCCTTCATTCGTTTTCTCTCACTGCATTTCTTCCTTCATTTTCTCCAGTGCTCTATTTTCTATTCGCGAGATGTAACTTCGGCTGATTCCACAGCGCGCCGCAATCTCCTTCTGTGTCCGCGGTTCCCGTCCATCCAGCCCATAACGCATCACGATCACCGTACGCTCCCGCGGCGTCAGGCACCGATCTACACACTCTCGCACTTTGGCGCAAGACTCTTTGACGTCCAATTGCTCCAGCATATCGTCATCCACTGCAATCACATCCATGAGGGACAGTCCTCCCTCCTCCCCAGCCGCCTCTAATGTGTCAGCGAGGGATACCTCCCCCTGGGTTTTTCTCTTCGACCGGAAATACATGAGGATTTCATTC
>CAJMQD010000137.1 GCA_905215425.1 uncultured bacterium | reverse complement strand
TGCAGCACCAAAGCGCCGTCTACTAGCAGGCGCAGGTTGCTGCCTTCGGCCTCTGCCCGGATCCGCAGCGTTTCACCGCGCTGCCATCCATACGGGACAGCTGCCAGCTGCGTCCATTCGCCGTTTTCACAGCATGCAATGACCGCATTTTCGCCGTCAAGCCCAAGCGCATAGAAGTTACGGGTGCCCTTGCCCCGCAGAAGCAGCATACAGGAATCTCCACTCTCCACAACGGCTTCGCCTTCCATGGCCCCATCCCGGGTATAATAATTCCCGGTAAAGGCCTGTCCGCCGCACTCCGTCCGCAGTACCAGTTCACCATACTGTAGGTCCGGCTGAATATCATTGCAGGAGAAGGGCGTGATCTCATCAAACTCCTTCTTCTGAATGGACATATCGATGGCGTAGGCCATGGGGCCGGTGACTGTGATGTCATCCACAAAGACCCGGCCCAGCGTCCAGGGCGGCGTCATGGGGTCGATCTCCACCTTCCAGCCAATGAAATGGACCTGGTCGCCTGCAAGCTCGGGCACCCGGAAGGAGACCTGGCGCCAGGTCCTATCCGGCAGCACCACCGGCTCCAGCTCTTTTCGCTGGCCTGTTACTGCCGTTGTCAGGAACGGCGTCACAGTAATGGCAGCGGGCGCTTCCTGCTTACTCTTCATCCAGCAGGAAACCGTCTGACCGGGATAGACACGGGGAGAGAACACCGGTTCATAACGCTCATCGTTGAAGTCAGAGCGCATAAAGCTGCCGCGGAAGAACAGATCCACAGGAACCGGCAGTTTTCCGTCGATCATCATCTCCAGACAGCGCTTACCGGTGTGGGCTTCGCCCTCCACAGGGCGGATCCAATGGCTGGCCCGGTCTGTCAATTCCAGGCCGTGGGTAGAGCCGGGCATCTCAAAGTCCATCAGCATATCGCCGGGTCGGGGCAAGACCAGCCAGGCAGGAGGTTGTTCACCCCGCAGACGGTAAGCCAGAACAGCCAGCTCCTTCGAGAACGCTGCGCTGTCCAGCATATTCAGGAAGCCGGACACACTGGACAAGACCACACAGTCGTTGATTGACGTGCGATAACGGGCAGGGAAATTTTCCAGCCCCCCAAGAACGCCGGTGATGGTGCCGGTGTTGCTGGCATTACAGTCCGTATCAAAGCCGCACATACAAGCGATCTCAATGGTGCGGCCCAACTCGCCCTTACCGTAAAGCAATGCCAGCACGCAAATACCCGCATTGGGGATGATGTGGCAGTAACCGGGGTACTTGTGGGCGCCCCACTCCCGATCCACATAATTGCGGCAGGCCCGGAAATCATCAGGCTGCTTCTTGTGGAAGGCCCGCACAGACTCCACCACACGGCGGTAATCGCAATCCCGAGGCAGGACCGCCAATCCGGCATTGAGCACCTCGTCTACCGTAGTACAGGTAAATGCCGCAGCTACGCAGGCTGCCATGAATTGCGCGCCATACAGACCTTCGCCGTCATGGGAAACAGAGGCGGCCTTTCTGGCCTGCTTGGCTGCCATGGCAGGATCGCCGGGATAGATCAGGCCCCAGGTATCCACAAAGATCTGACCGCCGATTTGCTCGGCAGCCACCTGCCCGTTGAGAGCGATGCTGCCGGATTTTGGGGCGGATACCCCGCGCTTCAGGTTCATATAGGCGCGGTGCTCTGTGGACATATCCTCGCCGCCCCACCAGAACATACCGTGACCGCAGCGCGTGTAGTTCAGCCAGGTCTCGCCTGCTTGCTTGGGGGTAAAGTCCTTGCCCCAGTCAATCAGAACCCGCAAGAAAATTACCGGGCCGTTGACATCATCGTCAGCAGCATAGTGTCGATATTCACGCAGATAGCCTTCCATGTTTCCATAGTATTCCTCAAGACGCTCATAGGTCCAGTAGGGATTCTCTACCGGTGCGCCCAGGCGCATACCTGCATCCATGCCCAGAAAACCGGCATAGATCTTTTCGATCCACTTTTCCTGCATGTTGCCCTCCTCGCTCAGCCCTTCATCAAGTCCACATCCGGACCCTGGATGCCCACATAGGCGCCCTGCTGCGCCTCATCGGTATTGACGCTTGTGATGACCCACTTGTTTGCGCCCCAGAGCAGCCAGTCCTCTTTTCCCACAGGCGTGATCCTGGGGGCATCCCCATTGGTCCCTCTGGGCAGAACACAGCCCATGCGGAATCCATGGCCAACCGCCGCGGGCGCATAGTGGAGGGTCGTGGCATACAGTTCGACCGCTGTGCCCTTGGGCACGAAGAACGCCTTGACGCAGCCAGTATCCAACACACCGCCCACGATCTCGGGCTGACGGGCCACCAGCAGGACCATGTCACTCACAGCGATATCCAGCTCGCTGGTGCGATGATATTCCAGACAGCTGAGGCGGGTGTTGGCGCCGTTGCAGTACCCGATCTGGATGGGCATACCTCCAAACCCGCGATCCCGCAGCTCTGCCGCCACAGAAAGTGCCTCCAGTTCCGGGACAGATGCCACATAGACTGTGCCATCCTCCGGGCAGGGGGTCGTTTCTTCCATAATCCGTAAAAGTTCTGCGAAATCATATCCTTCCAGCACCTGTCCGTATGGTGCGAAGCGGCTGTCGAAAACAGAAATCTGTTCCATCGGTCCCCCCTTACAGAGCCATACGCAAGATGGCGCGCACGTCGTCCTGCGTCATCTTCTTATAAGCCCATGCGCCCATGTCCGTGTGCGCCACCAGATCATCAATGGCGCTCTCGGGGACGCCCAGATCCGTCAGAGTAGCAGGCGCGCCAATCTCGTTGAAGAAGTCGCGGGTGCACTGCACACCCTCGCGGGCCACTTCCAGCGCGGTTTTGCCGGTGGGGTCCACGCCCCACACATTCACGGCATAGCGGGCATAGCGCTCCGAAGCATTCTGGCAGAAATACGCCATATAGGTGGGATGCACCACAGCCAGACCCGCACCATGGGCCACATCAAACAGCGCGGAAATGGCGTGCTCAATGTTATGACTGGCCCAGTCGGAGTTCTTGCCGTTGCCTATCATGCCGCACAGGGCCACGGTGCTGGCCCACATGATATTGGACCGGGCGATATAGTCCTCGGGCTCCTTGATAGCGACACGGGTCGCAGCAATCACGCTGCGCATCAGCGCTTCCGCTAGATTATCCGTCACGCTGTCGGTATCAGGCTCGGAGAAATACAGCTCCCAGATATGGCTCAGGGTATCTACGATGCCGTTGATCATCTGGTTTTTGGGCAGCGTATAGGTCAGAGTTGGGTCCAGAATGGAGAACTTGGGGAAGATTAGGTCGGAGTTGTAGTCGGTCTTTACGCCGGTCTCCCAATGGGTGATGACGGCAGAGCGATCCATTTCACTGCCGGTAGCAGGGATGGTCAGCACCACGCCCAGAGGAATGGCTGCTTCGGCAGCCTCATTGTTCAGATAAAATGCCTCCCAGAAATCACGGTCGGTGCAGGCGCCCACGGCGATGGCCTTGCTACAGTCAATGGTGCTGCCGCCGCCAACAGCCAGGATAAAGTCCACGTTGTTCTTTTTACACAACTCAATGCCCTCATAGACCTTTTCGGTGCGGGGGTTGGGCATGATGCCTGACAGCTCCACAACTTCCTTGCCGCAGTCCTCCAAAATGGCCATCACACGGTTATACAGGCCGGTACGCTTAATACTGCCGCCGCCATAGGCCAGCAGGATCGTCTTACCCACAGCCGCCAGTTCCTTCGGCAACTTGTTCAGAGAGCTCTGTCCAAAATGAATCCGGACAGGGTTATAAAATCTAAAGTCATTCATGATGAGGCCCTCCTTTTTCAATCATAGCAGTACTGGCTCCGCCTGAGCGGAGCCAGTCGGTTCACTTAGCCGGCGCCCAACAATGCAAATAATTGTTTTTTGTAGAGCGGGACATTCAACGCCGGACAAAACGCCGCGTAGGGAGATCGCTTCAAGCGGTTGTCACGGTCGATGCGGAAATATCCCCGCGTCTCCGTTCCTATTCTCTCCACGGCGCAGTTTGCTTGAAACACGCCTTCCATGATCTCCGGATACAGCGCCGCCGTCATGA
>CAJMQD010000136.1 GCA_905215425.1 uncultured bacterium | reverse complement strand
ACTTCGATGCCTTCACGAAAAACAGCGTCCAGCTGGAGGGATATCAAGCCCATCCCCTGGAGGGGAAGATCCCCGTGGCTGTGTAAGAGGTGCCCTGTATGAATCTGATCGTAGCTGTTGACAAAAACTGGGCCATCGGCAGAGATGGCGACCAGCTGATCTATATTCCCGAGGATTTAAAGCACTTCAAGGCCCTGACCACAGGACACCCTGTAATTTTAGGGCGCAAAACGCTGGCCACCTTCCCCGGCGGACGGCCTCTGAAGGGGCGCCGGAACCTGATCCTTTCCCGCGATCCCGCCTTCGCCCCCGAGGGCGCCGAGGTCTTTCCCGATCTGGACCAACTGCTCTCTGCCGCCCCGGCAGACAGCTTTGTAATCGGCGGCGCCTCTGTCTACCTCACACTTCTTGACCGCTGTGACACCGCCTACATTACCCGCATCGACGCATCCTTTCCTGCGGATAAATATTTCCCCGACCTGGATGCCGATCCCCGCTGGCAAATCAAAGAGATCTCCGAGCCCATGGAATACGAGGGGATCTCCTTCCGGTACTACACCTATATCAACACCTGAACGAAAACCCACCGTCTCCGGAACAACCGGAAACGGTGGGTTTTTATCATTTTATCTCGTCCGAACAGGTTTCCTGATAAAAGGCCGCAGCGCCATCGTGGAGGGGGATGGGCAGTCCCTCCCACAAAAAACGCTCCCCCTGCATCGCCTTCAGCGCCCGGTGACTCTCCCCCAAGGACTCTCTGCTCTCCCACAGGGCCTGAGTCAGGGCATAGACCTCCTCTTCGTCCATAGCCGCATTCACGCACAGTATGCATTTGGTCCCGAAGGTCTGCACATCCTCCTGCTGTCCAATATAGCTCATCGCCGGGATCACCGCGGCGCTGTACAGCTGACCGTCGCCGATGATCTGCTCCAGCTCTTCCTGGGTGTAGCGCAGCAGCGTGCAGGGGAACTCCCGGGTCATATTCACCAGGCCGGCGGAGGGGTTGCCCACAAATGCGTGAAGGGCATCGATCTCTCCCTCCTCCAGCCACCGCGCACCGTTTTCCAGGCTGCAATTCTCCATGGTAAGGCCGCTGTCCGCCAGACCCAGCGTCGATAAGCTGATCTGCGCCGACTCCTCCGTCACCGAGCCTTCCGGCCCCACGCCCACGCGCATACCCTGCAGCTCATGGACATAGGTCAGGCCGCTGCGCTCCGGGGCCAGCCAGGTAGATAGACTGACATACACCGCGCCAATTGCGCGCAAGCCATCTGCCTCTATATCGTCGCTGTTCACCGCAGCCAAGGCCGCATCGGCCGTGACCAGGCCCAAATCGATCTCTCCGGACAGAATGTTCCGGATGTTCATTTCCGACCCGGTGGAGGCCCCGATGTTGATCTTGCGGTTCTCACTTCCCAGGGCTCCGGCCAGTGCCAGCCCCACGGGATACATCGTCCCGCCGCTGTCGGCAGTGCCGATGGTCAGCACAGTCAACTCTGTCTTTGGCGAGATCCCGGCAGCACAGCCGGTTCCTGATAAAAGCAGGGCCGCCAATAAAAGGCTTACACAAATGCTCCGCAGCTTCACCACCGGCTCACTTCTCCCCTTCCGTTCCCCTGTTTGCAGCAATTGGGGTCAGTATACCATAAATTTAAAGATCGCACAACTCCCCTGATATGCCTTTGCTGCCCTTCTTTCCCATAAAAATTCCCGGCCCCCGCAAAAGCGGGGAACCGGGATGTTAAGAGAGAGAGGCTATCAAATGGAAGGTCAGGCAACGATGCCCGCGAAGATGGACAGGAAGATGGGATTGTAAATATCGTCGATGATAACGGCGAAGGAGGGGTACAGCACCCAGGCCACATTGTGCCAGCCGTACTGATCCATAACGGCCTTCTCGTTGGCCACAGCGTTGGGACCGGAGCCGCAGCCCCAGCCGCAGTTGCCAGCGGTCATAACAGCGGCGCCGTAGTCGCGGCCGAACATATTGAAGGAGACGAAGATGCCGAACAGAGCCACCAGGATGGCCTGAGCGATCAGGATGACGCCCATCTGACCGGCAACGGGAGCCAACGCGGTGATGTCGATGGTCATCAGCACCAGCGCCAGATACAACTCCAGGAACATATGCTCAATGGCGTCCACCTCGGGGGTGTTAAACTGGATGTTGCAGGCCTCCATGATGTTGCGGACGATAGCGCCGGCAAACAGGCAGCCGATGAACTTGGGCATCTCAATGGCGGGGATGTTGTCCAGCAGGCAGTAGATGGGCATACCCAGAGCGGCGGCCAGCAGACACAGGGCGAAGGTGGAGACCATGCGGCCGTTGTTCAGCTCGGGAACGCTGCCGGTCATCTCGGCATCGGGCTTGTCGTTGGGGTCGGACTTCAGACCGTGGCGGGAGATCAGGAAGGCAGCCACAGGCCCGCCGATAAGGGAGCCCATGATGTTGCCCAGGGTGCCGGCGGCCACGCCCACAGTGGTGGCGGAATCAGGAGCGCCGAAGTCTTTAATGAAGATTGGGCCAAAGGCGGAGGCGGTGCCCACGCCGCCGGACATGGCAGAGGAGGAGCACTGGAGGGCCAGCAGGGGGTGCAGGCCGATGACCTTGCCCACCAGAACACCCAGCACATCCTGCAGGGTGATCAGGAGGCAGGCGGCCACGGCGATCTTGATGCACAGCTTGCCGCCCGCCTTCCGCAGCAGCTTATAGCTGAAGCCGAAGCCCACGCACAGGAAGAAGAGGTTCTGGCACAGGTCCTTGATGGTGGCCACATCGAACTTGATGGCCATGATACCGCTGCCCTTGATGATGGCGATGACGATGGAGAACAGCAGGCCGGACACCACAGGGGCGGGAATGGCGAACTTCTTCAGGGCGCTGCTGTGGGCTACCATCCAACGCCCCAGGAAAATGACGATGGCGGCGAAGCCCAAACTGCACAGGTATTCGAACTTGAATGAGGCGACAGCTCCGTCTGCCGCAGGAGTGTACGTTCCGAAGTAGGATAAAATCTGTTCCATACTTTCTTCTCCTTTGTTGTGTATTTGTTTCTCCCCAGGATCAAGATCCTTTTTTCATTTGTGGATTATAGAGAAGGAAAAACAGAAAATCAATTTTTGTTCTTAATGAAGGAGTTTTGTAAGTATTGTAACTTTTTACCGTCCGACAAACTCTGCCTAAGCTTCAAAAACATTTGTCTCCTTTGCAGCGCCAAAAAACGCCCCCTACGGTTTGACCGTAGGGGGCGTTTTCATAATTGATCTGCATTGATCTGCCTGACAGGGATCAAGTGTCAGCTTGCGCCGATTACTGCTCGAAGTACCAGGTCTCCACGTTGGCAAACCACTCGTCCTGGATGGGCTGATAGTTCACCAGCTTGGGGTTGACAGCGTAGCCCTGAGAGCGGAAGTACAGGATGGGCTGGGGCACCATCTCGTTCTGATACTCGCACCAGGCGCCGTAGTTGACCTTGGCCTCGTCCATATTGTGGGAGGCAGCAGCTGCGTTCAGCAGCTCGACCTCCTTGGCGTCCTTGGCAAAACGGGACATCCACATGTTGCTGCCGCCGTAGCCCATGTTGGCACGGTAGGTAGCGCCCATCGTGGAGATGTTGAACTTCTGGGTGGAGTCCTTCTGCATGGCCAGAACGGTGTTGAAGTCCTGGGCGATCAGCTCCAGCTCGATGCCGGCCATCTTCAGGTACTGCTGCAGCACCTGAGCCAGCTGGGTGTTCTCAGTGCTGGTGCTGTAAGTATAGGTCAGGTGCAGCTTCTGGCCGTCCTTATCCGCAAAACCGTCGTTGTCGGTATCAGTCCAGCCGGCCTGGGCCAGCAGCTCTTTGGCCTTGTCCACGCTGTAAGCGTAGTCGTTCAGGCCATCGGGGTAGACGGGAGAGGAGGGCTTCATGGGGGCGTTGGTCACGCTGCCGTGGCCGTTCTGCAGAGCGTCAACGATGGACTGGCGGTCGATGGCGTACAGGATGGCCTGACGGACAGAAACATCGGACAGGATGGGATCGGTGGTGTCGAACACCATGTAGGTGGCGTTGACATCGGGGATCTCAGCGATGGGGATCTGGTTGTCAATGTAGGTCTTGACGTTCTCGGTAC
>CAJMQD010000135.1 GCA_905215425.1 uncultured bacterium | reverse complement strand
TTCCAACTATCCTTCCCTCCGAATCCTTTGGCCGGAAGGACTTTTTCGACAGCCTCACAAGGCCGCCGGGCTCTCCCGGCGGCCTTGTATTCTTATAATAGTGGGGGAGTGTGCGTCAGGGGTGGAAACGGCATACAAAAAGCCCGTAAAAACAGGAGAAAAAATCGGGTTTTACCGTTAAGGAAGTATAAAAATTAAAACAAAAAACCTGCATTTTTCCGGTAAATCCGAAAGAAAAACTTCATGTATACAAAATTTTCGATATATTTGGTGAAAATGCCTATTCAAAGGCGATTTTTTTGCCTTTTATCCATAGCCTTCTTCATTGACATTCGGGTGAAAAAAGTCTAAGATTCATAGACGCCCACGATAGTTAACACGATCCCAATTTTGTTTGGTGTTCCGGTATGGAAGCAGTCTTTCCTGGTTAAGCGCATTGGTCTGACGATACTGGAACACGAGACAAAATTGGGTTTCACACTGTGTGGGACGATTCTTGGTTTCGTGCCGAAGGAGGTTTTGTCTTTGAAAAAGATCCCAGTGATTTTGGCGACCTTGTTTCTGTTGTGCATTCCGGTCCTGGCTGCGGGAGGATCCGCCGTGCAGATAGCGGAGCCCACTGCGGCACTGTGGATGTGCATCCCCTTTGCAGGGATCCTGCTGTGCATCGCTGTGCTCCCCCTGGTAGCAGGGGAGTGGTGGGAGCATCATCAGCCCATGGTTGTGATTCTGTGGTCCCTGTTGTTTTTGATCCCGTTTGGTGTTGTGAATGGTGCGGGGGCGGCGGCAGAGTCCGCTTTGGAGTGCATCGTCAATGATTATCTCACCTTTATTGTGCTGCTGTTCGGCCTGTTCTGCGTGGCCGGCAACATTACGCTGGAGGGTGATCTGGCGGGCTCTCCCCGGATCAATGTGGCCCTGCTGCTGTTTGGCACCATGCTGTCCAGTCTGGTGGGTACCACGGGAGCCAGCATGCTGATGGTCCGTCCGGTGCTGAAAATGAACTCTTGGCGGAAGCACCGCCGCCACATTATGGTGTTTTTTATCTTCCTGATCTCTAACATCGGCGGCTGCCTGACTCCCATTGGAGATCCCCCGCTGCTGATGGGCTTTTCGCGGGGGGTGCCCTTTGCCTGGAGCCTGCGGCTGCTGCCTATGTTGATGATCAATGCAGCTATCTTGCTGTTTGTGTTCTACTGGGTGGATATGCGGGCCTACCGCAAAGACATGGCGGAGGGACGCAAGCCTGACATCAGCAAGCCGGGCACCCAGGTGCGGATCCGCGGCCTGCACAACGTGGCATTTCTGGTCATGATCGTGGCCGCCGTTATTTTGAGCGGGACGATGCCCAATATGCCCGCCTTTCAAGACGCCCGGGGCCAGGTGCTGGGGGTCACACTGTTTGGCAATGTGCGTCTGACACTGCCTTCGGTGATTGAGATCGCCATCATCCTGCTGGCTGCCCTGCTGTCCTTCCGCACAACGGATGTAAGTGTAAGAAAATCCAACCACTTTACCTGGGGCGCGATCCAGGAGGTGGCGGTGCTGTTTGTGGGTATCTTCATTACCATGAAGCCTGCACTGATGCTGTTGGAGGCCCATGGGGGAGAGCTGGGGTTGACCACGCCTTTCCAGATGTTCTGGGCCACGGGCGCACTGTCCAGCTTCCTGGACAACACCCCTACCTATCTGGTGTTCCTGACCACAGCCTGTGCCCAAGGGTTTCAGGAGGGCCTGTCCACGACGCTGGGCACGGTCCCCGTTCAGATGCTGGAGGCCATCTCCTGCGGCGCGGTGTTCATGGGGGCCAATACATACATTGGCAATGCTCCCAACTTTATGGTAAAATCTATTTCGGATGAAAACGGTATCCGGATGCCCTCCTTCTTCGGGTATATTCTGTGGTCGGTGTGTTTCCTGGTGCCGGTGTTCCTGCTGGACGCGGTCATCTTCTTTCGGTAAGGGGGGTGGAGCAACATGGAAGATAATAACTTAAAGAAGCGTCTGGAAGTTGCCGGCCGGATCTACGATCTGGATAAGGAAGTATATCAGGTCCTGGGCTCCAGCCTGGGCCGGGTATTCAACGGCGAACGGGAGCTGACGGTAAAGCGTCTGGCGGATCTGATGGGCGATTTTACGCAGGCCCACTATCTGCGCAGCGAGCTGGCCCTGATCAGCAATATGGCCCGGACCATCCCCCAGAAGGCGGACCGTTCCCGGGTAATGACGGAGTATAACGCCATCCTGCAGGAATTGGAGAAGATCCCCACTCACTTCGGCTCGGTGGATATCCTGGATCAGAAGATGGCCGACCTGAACAGCATGCGCCTGACCGGCCGTTTTGACCAGGGCAGTCATTTGGTGGTGTGCATCAGCCGGACCTACGGCTGCGCCGGCACCGATATCGGCTTTGCGCTGGCGGATTCCCTGAAGATCAATTACTACGACTCCGAGATCTTTACGGAGGTGCTGGACCGTCTGGAGGCGGACCCCGATTCCGTCCAGGACTGGGTCAGCTTTGCCCACCACCAGAATATGAACCAGAGCCTGGGCATGGATAAGCACCGCAGCATCCGGGAGCGGCTGAAGGAGTTCAACCGTTATCACGGCCTGTCCAAAGAGGATGCTGTGTTCTTTAACCTGAGCGACCTGCTTTGCGACATGGCAAAGCGGGAGGACTTTATCATCATGGGCCGGTGCGCCGATGTGATCCTGACCAACAACAAGATCCCCCACATCAGTCTGTTTATTAACGCTCCCTTCCATCTGCGTGCCCGCCGGGTAATGAACACGGACGGAGTGGACTACAAGGGCGCCTGCAAGCTGTTGAAAAAGCTGGATCGCCGCCACCGCCACTACTATGAGTTCTATACAGGCCGCAAATGGGGCGACCCTGCCAACTACGACCTGTGCATCAACAGTGCCTCCTACGGCATTGACGGTTCCGTGGCCCTGATCAACCGCCTGATTGAGCGCAGTAAGGGCAAGGATAAGGATAAACCCCAGGATGCTCAGCCTGAGCAGAAATAACTCATAAAAATCTCCCCCGTTCCGATGAACGGGGGAGATTTTTGTATCCAGGTTATCGGCCCAGGGGCGTTTTTATGGGCCAGGGGCCGGCTTCATGGGGAGAAAGATGCTTTTCCATCCATACCATGTCATACCACCGGCCAAATTTATAGGCGCACTTGTCAAAGCGGCCCACCATGCGGTAGCCCAGTTTTTCGTGAAAGCGGACGCTGCCCTGGGTGAGATACTCGTCCTCCGGGTCGATATAGGCAATGCAGGCTTCGGCAGAGCAAAAACCCCGCTGTTTTAGTTCCTCTTCCAGGGTGTGATACAGCAAAGAGCCGATGCCGCCTCCCCGGCAGTCCATGCGGAGGTAGACGGACAGTTCTGTCGTCCAGTCATAGGCTGCCCGGCTGCCGAAAGGCCCGGCGTAGGCATAGCCCAAGATCACGCCGTCCCGCTCCGCCGCCAGATATGGATAGTGCGCCAGCGTGTGGGTGATGCGCCGGGCAAACTCCTCCGCTGTGGGCGCCTCATACTCGAAGGTGATGGCGGTTTGTTCTACATAGGGGGCGTAAATGGCGGCCAGAGCGGCGGCGTCCCCGGGGGTGACAGGGCGGATGAGAAGGGGAGTGGACATGAAAAGGACCTCCTTACAGGGCGAGCGAAAAATATTTTTTGGTATCATACCGCCGACGGGAGAAATTTGCAAGAGGAATTCCCTGCGCCCTTGCCAAACGGACCAAAATCACATATAATATTCCCCGTAAAATAACGCGGCGTCTGCCGCGGCGGAGGGATAGTATGGAACTGGATATGAAGTATTTTGAGGAGATGGAGGCCAAGATCCCCCACGGAAAGGTCCGCACCCGGTTCGCCCCCTCTCCCACGGGATATATGCATGTGGGCAATCTGCGCACGGCTCTGTATACTTGGCTGATCGCCCGGCACGCCGGGGGCACCTTCATCCTGCGCATTGAGGACACCGACCAGGGCCGTCTGGTAGAGGGTGCTACCGACGTTATTTACCGCACCCTGACTGAGTGCAAGCTGGACCACGACGAGGGCCCCGATGTGGGCGGCCCTGTGGCGCCTTATATCCAGTCTGAGCGCCGGGACACCTATGGCAAGTACGCCAAGC
>CAJMQD010000134.1 GCA_905215425.1 uncultured bacterium | reverse complement strand
CGGAACCGTGATGGCCTCCCGGCTAATGTTCTTAACGGCCAGAGCGGCCTTTCCTTTCCCCCTGGTCACTTCCACATAGATCCGGGTACCCTCCATGGCGTATTTGGAGCAGTTGGACAGCAGATTGTCAACGACCCTCCACAGATGGCGGCCGTCGGCATACACCCAAGTTTCACCCTCCGGCAGCATCTTCACCACTGTCAGATTGCGGGCCGCCAGCTTCTCTTCCCACTCCCCCAGGGCCTGATCCACCAGCTGTTCCATGCCGATCTTCTCCCGTTCCACCTTCAGAACGCCGGTGGACGCCTTGCTGGCCTCCACCAGGTCCTCCGTCAGCTTCTTCAGCCGCTGGGATTTGCGGTCCAGCACCTCGATATACTCCAGCGCCTTGGGGTCGGTCTGCTGGGTGGAGCGCAGCAGATTCACATAGTTGATGATGGAGGTCAGGGGCGTTTTTAAGTCGTGGGACACATTGGTGATCAGCTCGGCTTTGAAGCGCTCGCTCTTCATCTTCTCGTCCACGGCAGCGGACAGGCCCATGGAGATGTTGTTCAGGTCTTCCCCGTGGAGCTGAAGATCATGGGGCATCCGGTGAGTGTCCACCCGGTTGTCCAGGTCGCCCTCCGCCATAGCCCTTGTCCCCAGGCACAGCCGCTGAAAGCTGATGCTCCACCAGCAGGCCAGGGCCAGCGCCCCCGCCTGCACCAGGAACCACATCAGGACGAAACCGCCGTTATACCGGCCCACATCAGTAAAGGCGACGAAGTTGAATGCGGTATAGGCCAGAAACACCACCGCCGCCTTCCACATGACCGATACGCTGCAAACCGCCGTCCGAATGCTCCGGAACATCCAGGCCAGCACCCGCAATCCAAGGGTGCTGTGAACCAGGGTATGGGTTTTGCTCCGCACAGCCATCGTCCGCAGCAGCAGGACAAGGGTCAAATACATCCCGGTCACCATTGCGGCCATTCCCATCAAAACCAGCTTATACAGCCGGTCCCCCGGCCAGAGGCTGTCATAATGATACCACGCAGTCAGCGGGTCGCTCAGTTTGGCGATACCCCACGCGAACAGAACTGCGGCAAGGCCGGCTATCATCAGCCACACCTCGGTATAGACCCGGTCCGCCCACATGGTCTCAGGTCCTTCCGCCCCGGTCCGCCATCCGGAGCACCACAGGGCCGCTGCCAGCGCACACAGGGCGCCCAGGGCCAGCGCGGCGGCAGTGCCCGCCCAGGTCATCCAGTAGGCCGAGGCGCTGGCACAGTACCGCTGAAGCTGTGCAAACACATCGGGAACCGGCGGCTGGGCAGCTACACCATACTCCAGCAGATACAGGCTATCCCCATCCGGAGAAGGGTCCGCTCCTTCCATAGGATTTTCAGAGGAGGCCGCAGCAGCCTTGTCCTCTTCCATCCATCCGTAGTACTTGGCGTAATAGCCGTAGCTGTCCAGCTTGTGGGCCATATACTCCCCGGGAACAAAACTGGCGTAGTAGACCTGCCCCACAGAGGAGAGCAGCGTCTCCCCCTCGGGCACATTGGTGGTCAACTCCTGTCCCGCGGCGTCCATCAGGCGAAAGCGGTAGCTGGTGGCAGAGGCGTCGGCCGCTTCCTCAAACTCCTTCAGGGCGCTCTCCAGCTGCTGGCGCTCTACATAGCTGATGCTGTCGCTTCTTACAGCGATATTATCTGCCACAGCGGTGGCCACGCTGTTGCTCCACTTCTGGCACAGCACCTGAAAAGCGTCGTTCTTCTGCCAGCCGCCGTTGCTGTCCAAGGTGTACGGCCCGGCCAGCAGGGCCTTGCAGGCGAACAGGGCCGACAGGAACGCACAGGCGATCGTCAGCGCCCAAACGGCCAGCTTGACCCAGATATTGCTTTGCAGCCTTCTCATGGTCAGCCCCCCTTCTCCATTTTATAGCCCAGTCCCCAGACCACCTTCAGCCACCGGGGCTCCGCGGGGTTGATCTCGATCTTCTCCCGCAGGTGGCGGATGTGGACGGCTACCGTATTCTCCGAGCCGTAGGCCGGGTCGTTCCACACCTGTTCATAGATCTGAGCGGTGGAAAATACCTGTCCCGGATGGGTCATAAGCAGCTTGAGGATGTTGTACTCGATTGGAGTAAGGGATACCGGCTCCCCGTCCACGGTGACGGTCTTGGCCCCGTCGTCCATTGCGATCGGCCCCACTGTCAGCAGTCCGGGGGCCTTCTCCGCACCGCCCAAAGAGGTATACCGCCGCAGCTGGCTCTTCACCCGCGCCATCACCTCCAGGGGGTTGAAGGGCTTGGTGATATAGTCGTCCGCCCCGATGTTCAGCCCCAGGATCTTGTCATTGTCCTCGCTTTTGGCCGTCAGGAGGATGATGGGCACATTGCTGTCCTCCCGCAGTTTCGCGGTGGCCCGGATGCCGTCCAACTCCGGCATCATCACATCCATCAGAATCAGATGCACCGGGTTCTCTTCCACTGCCTTCAAAGCTTCCCGCCCATTATAGGCTTTGATCGTCTTATACCCCTCGCTGGTCAGGTAAATATCCAGCGCAGAAACGATATCTCGGTCATCATCGCAAATCAAAATCGTATGCATACGTCCGTCCCCCTCACTTCTCCTTTTCCCGGGCGCATCGCCGCGGCCGGATCATTCTTCTTGTATGTAGCATAACACACACAGTTTAAGATGCAAGGTTCAAAATCTTAAAATGTGTTTAAGGCCGCCTCTCCATTTCCCCGCACCCCCTGTTTTTATGCTTTCTGAACGAATTATTATCCCTGTTTGAACGGCTTCCACCCCTTCCTTAACGCACGATTTCCTTCAAATCCCGTATAATTCGGTATAGAGAAAAGCTCCCGATCATTCTTCTGCACCGGTCTCCGTTGTGTGGGGGATCCGGTACAGGCCCGGCTGATTCAGAAGGAACATCCGGCGCTCCGGGGGCGCACAAAATCATAGGAGGTTCGATTTCCATGGAAAATAAAGCTTATCTGCAGGCAAAAGGTGAATTCTGGAACTGCATCCGTATGGCGCCGTTTACTCTGTGTACTTCTCTCATCTTCGCCTTCGGCGAGTGGCTGCCCGCTATGCGCGCCGCCAAAGCGGCCCAGGGCTGAGGTTTTATATTCCGAGTTTTCTCCCTTCCTGGCGCTGTCTTTCGGGGCAGCGCCCCAGCTTGTCAAAAAGTGGTAAAATCACTTTTTGACAAGCTGCAAACATTTTAACTGCGTTAAAATGTTGTTGATTTCAAGGAAAGGGAACCCTGACGGTTCCCTTTCCAACTATCCTTCCCTCCGAATCCTTTGACCGGAAGAACTTTTTCAACAGCCTGTGGCGCTGCCTTTCGGGGCAGCGCCCTTCTCTTTCCATCCGCCGGAAAAAGTATGAAAAAAAGATTAAATCGACACGCCCGCCCTTGCGCATTAGAGGAAAATAGGATACAATAAGCCCAGTGAAACGGGAAACCGTAATATGACAAGGAGGAACCTACCATGGGATTTTTCGATAATTTCAAAGAAAAGGCCACCGATCTGGTCCAGGCCGGCGCCGCCCAGTCCAAGCGTCTGGCGGAGATCGCCAAGCTGAAAACCGCCAATATGGCCGAGGAAGACGCCATCAAGAAGGCCTATATTGAGCTGGGCAAGCTGTACTATGCCGAGAAGGGCGCCACTCCCGACGCCGCCTATGCTGCCTCCTGCGAGAAGATCACCGCCTCCCGCGCGACCATCGAGACCAACAACGAGCGTCTGGCCGAGCTGAAGGAGAAGGACAGCGACACCGACGCCGATTTCGACATCGATCCCGATTTTGCCGTAGAGGCCAAGGAAGAGGCCAAGCCTCAGGAGACCGTCGCCGAAGAAAGCGAGATCGAGACCGAGGAGTCCGCCGAGGTCGCCAAGGAAGAAGCCCCTCAGGAGCCCCAGGAGTAAGTTCACCCGCCATTGCAGCAGGCCCGGATATTGTCCGGGCCTGCTTTGTTTGTGTAGAATTTTAATACCCACCCTCCCTCCCATTTTTGGTATAGGGGGCGTTGCCCCCTATGACCCCCATGGCCCGGTGAGGGCACCGGGCCCTACGGAAATGCCATTCAAAAAACCGGCACAAAAAATCGACCCATCCCGCCCGATTTGCATCCCCAGGGGGTACATCCAAAAGGGGCCTCCC
>CAJMQD010000133.1 GCA_905215425.1 uncultured bacterium | reverse complement strand
CGGGGCTGCGTACAGTTCAGCTTCATGGACAGCCGGCCCCGGGCGAAGATCTCGTCCAGCCACACCAGCAGACGGTAATCCTCTGCGATATCCTCCTTGTGGGCTGCACACTCGGCAGACAGGGCAGCCAGGATGCGATCGATCTCCTTCTTCTCCTTGGCCTGAAGCTCCCGCAGCTCATTGTTGGCCTTTACCACGCCAATGGGTTCAATAAAGAAGGTGGACCCGGAGGAGGACACATCGTGGACCAGACCGGGGATGGCATTCTTGTGCTCCGACTTCACAGGCACCACATAGCGGTCAGACCGGATGGTGATAATGGATTCCTGCAAATACTTGGACTGGTTGGAGGAGATCAGCTTCTTCAAATTTTCCCGCACTTTGGCCTCAGTGGCCCTCATATGCCGGCGGATAGCGGCCAATTCCGGACTGGCGGAATCGGCGATCTCCTCCTCCCCCAGAATGGAATTCGTAATGGACTCCTCTAAATAGCGGTTGGGCGTCAGGCAATGAAATAGGTGAGAGATGGCAGTTTTCTCATCCGCCTCCCCATAGGACTGCGCCGCCCGCGCAGAGCGCAGCACACCCGCAATGTCCAGCAGTTCCCGGGTGTTCAGGCTGCCCCCCATGTCCGCCCGCTGCAGGCTGGCCCCAATGGGCCGCACTCCGGAAAAGGGGGGTGTTCCCCGCAGTATCAGCATTTTTACAGCTGCGGAGGTCTCCTCCTGGGCCCGCTGTACGTCATCCTGATCTGCCATAGGCCGCAGAGCGCGGCAGCGGTCCTTTCCCTCGTCAGTCACAGCGCAGGCCGCCAACTGCTCTAATACCCGGGGCAGCTCCAGAATTTGGATCGATTTTTCAAATAACTCGCTCATACGCGTATGCTCCTAAGCCGATAGTTTTTTCTTATTTTCGCACAAACCGCACTATTTTACAAGGGGTTGGAATCACCCCCTCTTTCTTGCCGAGTTCTTTTTCTCTTTTTCCTTCTCCCGTTGACTTTTTTCATAATTCCCTGTACCATAGAGAAAAGACTTTTGCGGAAGGATGATCAACTATGGCCCGTATCCTGTGCTACGGTTCCCTGAATCTTGATTATGTCTATCAGGTCCCCCATTTTCTCCAGCCGGGAGAGACCTTGGCCTCCACCCGCCGGGACGTAGTTTGCGGCGGAAAGGGCCTGAACCAGGCCATCGCCGCCGCCCGGGCCGGTGCCCAGGTGTTTCAGGCCGGAAAAACCGGCGCAGAGGGTCAGATCCTCCGGGACACCCTGGTGGACAGCGGCGTCGACGTGACCCTTCTGGCCAGGAGCAACGGCCCCGGCGGGCACACCTTTATCCAGGTGGACCCCAGCGGACAAAACTGCATTCTGCTGTACGGCGGCAGCAACCAGGACATTCAGCAGCATGAAGTTGATAAGGTTCTGGACTGGTTCGGCCCCGGGGACTGGCTGCTGCTGCAAAACGAGATCAACCAGTTGGGGTATATCATGACAGGGGCCGCGCGGCGGGGACTGTCCATTGTCCTGAATCCCTCCCCCATCGATGAAGCGCTGATGCAGCTGCCTCTTGAGCTGGTCAACCTCTTCGTTTTCAACGAGATCGAGGGCGCCGCCCTCAGCGGCACCCAGAATGAGGAGGAAATGCTGGACCTGCTGCGGGCCAAGTGGCCCCAAAGCAAGCTGCTGCTCACCTTGGGCAGCAAAGGCTGTATCTACGACGACGGTCAGCGCCGTCTGCACCAGGGCATTTACCGGGCCCAGGCCGTAGACACCACCGCCGCCGGCGACACCTTTACCGGCTACTTTGTGGCCGCCATTGCCGGCGGGCAGCGCGTGGAGCACGCCCTGAACACGGCCTCTAAGGCTGCCGCTATCGCGGTCACCCGTCCCGGCGCCGCCCCCTCTATCCCCGCCATGGACGAGGTCATCGCCTCTCCTTTGACTCTGGCATAAGAATCAACAACAGCATCCCGCCCCAACCGAAAACACGGTCAGGGCGGGACGCTTGTTTTTCTGCTATTTTAAGCGCGGTGGGCCTTGGCGTTGAGAAACTCCTCCAGTCCCTGGCGGTCCTCCTCACAGAGCGCCCGCCCCGTCAACCGCCGCAGGCTGTCCTCTGCCTGCTCAAGGGTCTCCGCCCCTTCTGCCGCCTGACACAAATCACTCATTTCCCGAGCAAATCGGCGGAATTCCTCCCCGGAGTACACCCCGTGGTGGGCGGGCACGTACCACCTTGCGTTCAGCGCTGTCAGAACAGACATCAACCGCCGCGTGCGCTCAGGGGTGCGGAACCAAGGCTCATGGTCCATATTCAGGTAGAGACAGTCCCCCAGAAAGACCACGCCTTCCTCCACCAGCTGCACCACGCAGCAGTCCGGACTGTGGTCACTGTCCACCCAAAAAATACGCGCTGTCAGGCCGCCCAGATCCAAGGTAAGTTCTTTCCGGAAGGTGATCGCCGGGGCGGGAATATGGATCTCCCGGCTGCTCTCCGGCCACTCGATCAAAATGTTTTGCCGGCAGAACTCCATCTCCTTTCCCTGCTCCACCCGCTGCGCAATGGCCTCATCCGTCCAGGACAGCCCCTGCATCCAGTCCAGCTTTTCCTTGGTCGCCGCGCAGGCGATCACCGGAAGGCCGGTACTTACAGCGCCAAAGGTGTGGTCCCAGTGCCAATGGGTCAGACACAGGGCCTTCAGGGGTACATCGGATACCCTCCGGGCCGTCTGAAGCACTTCCTCCACATGGGCAGGGCTGTTGCCCCCATCGATCAGCAGTCCGGCGTTCTCCCCCACGGCCAATCCCAGGGCCGGCCGATCCCCTGCCTCTACCGGCAGCGTGTGCCATACCCGGGATGTCAGCTGAACCATAGCCATAATTCTCTCTCCTTTCCGATTCTTTCTCCTCTTGATCGGATCATAGCACCAAGAATCATTTCCTGTCAATGTCCGGCGGGTTCCTCATGGCAAGACAGAATACCGTCGGGTCTTCTCCCGAGTTTTCCGTATCTTCCCATGGAAAAACCCCGCAGTCCTTACGGATTGCGGGGTTGTGTCAGGCGGCTTCAATTCGGATATTTTTCTTCACTCATCGGCAATACAACAGTTTTCGGTTTCATGTCTCCGATGAAATCTCATTTTCATCTGATTACTGGTTTAGCCGGCATATCAGGACTTATCTTCAAGTGTGGGCAATTCCTTGATTTTCTCCGCTTCAGCCAGAACTCGAAGCTGATACTGAGCGATTTGCCGCAGCGCTTCAAACCGCTCTTTCTTCTCCATTCTACTCTTGATCAGCTCCGCATTATGTGTCTCCAGATTGGAGAGAACGGTCAATTCGGCAATGGATGCGTAATCACGGATGTTGCTGTTTTTCGCCAGCGTTGGATTGGCTTCACGCCACGCTTTCGCCGTGCAGCCAAACAGCGCCACATTCAGCAAGTCAGCCTCATCCGCATATGCCAGCCATTCCGTGTTTTTCGTGTAGTTGCTTTGCGGCAGGACATAATTTTTCACAGCGTCCGTGTGGATTAGGTAATTGTTTTTTGAAAGGAAACGCTTTGCGCTCCACTCCAGTTTGAGTCGGTCGTTTTCCGCATCTTTCAGTCGCTGATATTCTTTCAGCAGATAAAGTTTGAATACCGGACTGATTGCGGAGCCGAACTCAAATGCAATATCTTTATGGGCATAGGTTCCGCCGTAGCGCCCTGCCTGCACATAGATACCGACTGCATTTGTTTTTTCAATCCATTCTTTCGCACTGAGCGTAAAAGTGTGCAAGCCAGCCTCGCTCTTAAAGTGGTCGAATTCGACCACTTTGAAATTCGGGTTGTACATGATCTCCCACGTTCCGAGGAATTCCAGCGTGGATCTGGCGCGGAGCCAGTTTTTAATGACATCGGCGGCACGTCCTGCATCGGTACGGGCTTTTGCCATATCGGTCAGGCTGATGTAGTCCCGCTGATCAACATTCATAATCGTCACGGGAACATCCTGAACAGTTATAGATGTTGTCTTTTTTGTTGCTTCCATATTATTCCTCTTTTCTGATTATGGAATCAAGTAATCCCTGACACCCCTCCAGCACATCCCTCCATGTTGCATCGAAGTCCTCGGTGTACCACGGGTCGGCAACATCGCGGGGGCGGTCGGTGTAGTCCATCAGGAGGTGCAGCTTGCCGGCAAAGTCGCCGCCGCAGA
>CAJMQD010000132.1 GCA_905215425.1 uncultured bacterium | reverse complement strand
AGCCGTCGGGCCCAAATGCGGTCCAGCCCCAAGGGGCGGAACAGGAAAGCCAGCACTTCCGCCGCCAGATCCAGGGCACCGCATAGGGTGAGCAGGCGCAGAATGACCGTAAAGCAGATCACGAAGGCGCAGATATTCAAAATGCCGGATAAAGCTCCGGTGACGGAACGGGTGAAGGCCGCTCCGGCGTTTCCTGTTTGGAATTGGACGCTGCCGCTGCCCCGGGGGGAGGCGGGCCCGTCATGGGGCTTGTAAAAACGGAAGAGAAGGCCGACGGCCAGAGACGCGGCGACATGGGTGAGATACAGCAGCAGCCCTACGGGGCCGCTGTGGAAGATCCCGGCGCCCACCACGCCGAAAATAAAGGCCGGCCCGGAGTTGTTGCAGAAGGCCAGCAGGCGCTCCGTCTCGGTTTTGGTGCACTGCCCGCTTCGATACAGGGCGATGGCTGTTCGTGCGCCCACGGGATAGCCCCCCACAAAGCCCAGGGCCAGGGCGGAGGCACAGGCCCCATTCACCCGGAACAGCGGGACCATAAATCGTTGGAACAGCCGCCCCAGATAGCGGGACAGGCCCAGCTCCACCACAAGGGAGGAGAGGACAAAGAAGGGGAACAGCGAGGGGACGATGACGTTGCCGCACAGCCGCAGCCCATCCCGGGCGGCGGCCACCGCCTGCTCCGGCCAGAGGAGCAGGGCCGCAGCGGACAGAAGAAGCCCGGCGCCCAGCAGCAGGTCCCGGATATCTTGTTTTCTCAGCAGCCGCCCCATAGGATCACCTCGGGGGAAGGATATGCGCGGCGGTGGGAGCGCTTGCCTGTCCGGGTGTTTTTTGGTATACTGAACAAACAGAATCAAAACAGAAAAGGGGAGCGCCATTGGAGCAGCAGCGCGCAGTCAGCACCCCGTGGGGGAAAATCACCTATCTGCTGGTGAGAAAAAATGTGAAGAATCTGAATCTGCGAATAGACCGGCGGGGACAGGTGGTGTTGTCCGTGCCGCCGCGGTGCAGCGGGGAGCGGGCAGACCGGCTGATTTGCGAGAAGGCGCAGTGGCTGAGCCGCCATCTGCTTCAGCGGCAGCAGCGGGCGGAGCAGGAGCCGTCCCCCTTACCGGACCGACAGCAGTGTCAGGCCCTTCTGAAGGCTGCGGTGGAGCGGGTCTATCCCCTGGTAGCCCCCTTGGGGGTTGATATGCCCCAAGTGAAGCTCCGGGTCATGCGCAGTCAGTGGGGCAACTGCCATTGGACCCAGGGGTATATCACCCTGAATACCGCCCTGTGCCGCTGCCCGGAGGCCTTGCAGGACTATGTGGCGCTGCACGAACTGGTCCATTTTCTCCACCACGACCACCAGGCGGGATTCCATAGTGTGATGGATGCGCTGATGCCCGATTGGCGGGAGCGGCGGCAGGCCTTAAAACCATATGCAGCCGCCCTTTAGGGCGGAAAATAGAAGAAAGTTTCACCTCTTCCGCACATAAGAATAGCGGGAGAGGTGATTTTTCATGGAGAAAAGACCCCGCCGCCCCGGACTGATGGAGCGGGCCAGTCAGGCCCTGGATCTGCCCGCCGACCTGCTGGCCGGACTGCCCCGCTTGGAGCTGATCGGCGATTGCCAGCTGCGCATGGAAAACCACAAGGGCATCCTGTCCTACGGGACGGAGGAGATCTGCGTCAGCGGCGGAGCCTTTCTGGTGCGGATCCGAGGGGAGGGGCTGGACCTGAAGGCCATGACGGGGTTGGAGCTGCTGGTCTGCGGGCGGATCATGGCGGTTACGCTGGAATAGGAGCGACGTATGCCGACTGTGATGAATTTGCTGCGGGGGACGGTGACGGTGACCGCCCGGGGACTCTTTCCGGAACGGCTGATCAATCTGTGCGCGCAGCAGGGGATCGCCTTCTGGGGGCTGGAGTGGTTGGAGGACACAGCGGTGCGAATGACGATTCGGCTGGCCTGCGTCAAACGGCTGGAGCCGCTGGCGGAGCGGGTGGGCTGTCAGCTGGAGTGGGAGGACCGCCGGGGCTTGCCCCAGTTTCTAAGCCGCTTCCGCCGGCGGTATGCCTTTTTGCTGGGCCTGGCCCTGTCCGTGACGGCGGTATTTTTCCTGTCCCGCTTCATTTTGGTGATACAGGTAGAGGGCTGTGAGGAGACGCCGCCCCAGGTGGTTCTGGCGGAACTGCGCCGCCAGGGGCTGCGCCCGGGGGCCTACGGTCCGGCCCTGGATCGAAACCGCATTGCCCAAGAGGCCCTGAAGACGCTGGATGACCTGTCCTGGATGGGCATCAATCTCTATGGGACCCGGGCGGTGGTCCAGGTGCGTCAGGCCCAGCCCACCCCGGAAATTGAGAATGACGGGGGATTTTATCATATTGTGGCGGAGACGGATGGAATTGTCCTGCACCTCCAGCCGGAGCAGGGAGACGCCGCGGTGGAGGAGGGCGCGGTAGTAGCGCGGGGAGATGTGCTCATCTCCGGCGTGGTGTCGGTGGAGCCGCCCCGGTACAGTCAGGCTCCGGTGTATTACTTCACGACTCACGCCAGGGGGAAGGTGTGGGCCAGAACCTGGCGCACCCTGAATGGGGAAATCCCCCTGTCCATGACGATAAAGGCCGAGCAGCGCGAGAAAAAGATCCGTTGGGCGCTGGAAGTGTTTGGACGGCACATCCCTCTGGGCGGACAGGAGGACCCTGATGGGCACTGGCAGCTGAGGGAGGAGCGGCATACGCTGTCTCTGCCCGGGGTGGGGACGCTGCCCGCCGCCTTGGTGTGCCGGACCTGGCAGCGCTATGGGGAACAACAGGGCCAGGTCGACCTGACTGCCGCGCAGACGCTGCTGGAAAACAGTCTGAAAAAGGAGCTGGAGCGACTGATCGGAGAGGGGGGACAGGTGCTGTCTGTGCATACTGTGGCCCGGGCGGCGGGCGGCCTGCTGAACGTGACCTTAACGGCGGAATGTGAAGAGGAGATCGGGCGAGAGATGCCCGCGCCGGAAAGGGACCGGCCGCCCGCTGAAGTTACGCTGCCCCAATAGTGGGAAAAGGGGCGAGAGTCGCGTATTCCCCGTTGAAATGCGGGAGAAAAAGGGGTATACTAAACCAAATCGCCTTCCGCCGCAGGCGGGGGCACAGCACAGAAGTGAGGGACGACATTTGGCAGTACAGAAGATTGAACTGGACGTCCGGACCATGCAGGATCTGTTCGGAGTTGGAGATACCAATATCAAGCTGTTGGAGCGGGAGCTGGGCGTAGCAGTGGTGACCCGGGACGGCTGCATCGAGGTGCAGGGAGAGGACGAGGCACAGGTGGAAAACGCCGTACAGGTGCTGGGTACTCTGGACCGCATGCGGCAGATCGGCGAGCCCATGAACGAGTTTGCCGTCACCCGGGCCATGGGCTTTGTCCGGGAGGGCGACCCGGAGGGGGCGGTGGATGCCCTGAAGGATGTGATCGCCTATACCTACACCGGGGCCCCCATCAAGTGCCGTACCCTGGGCCAGCGGAAGTATGTAAAGGGCATGGAGAAGAGCACGGTCACCATCGCCATCGGCCCCGCCGGAACGGGCAAGACCTATCTGGCGGTGGCCTCCGCCGTGGCCGCTCTGAAGCGCAAGGAGATCACCAAAATCGTCATGTGCCGCCCGGCGGTAGAGGCGGGGGAGAAGCTGGGCTTCCTTCCCGGCGACCTTCAGACCAAGGTGGACCCCTATCTGCGCCCCCTGTACGACGCCCTGGACGAGCTGCTGGGGCCGGAGACCGTGGCCCGGTATATGGAGAACCGCACCATCGAGATCGCGCCTCTGGCCTATATGCGGGGCCGCACCCTGAAAAACTGCCGGCTTATCGCCGATGAGTGTCAGAATATGTCCCTGAGCCAGCACCTGATGATCCTCACCCGCCTGGGCGAGGGCTCCCAGATGGTGCTCACCGGCGACGTGACCCAGATCGACCTGCCCGACCCGGAGGACTCCGGACTGGAGCGGTGCGCCAGGATTCTGGACGGCATGGAGGATATTTCCGTTGTCCGCCTGTCCGGCTCCGACGTGGTGCGCCATAAACTGGTGGGGGAGATCGTCAAGGCTTTTGAGAAGCACAACGCCGCCCAGAAGCAGGAGGGCGGTCAGAAAAAGGAGAAGGAAGCATTCCGCTCCGGGCGGAAGTTCCAGAAGAGGTGATAGCTATGGCAAAGCGCCACTATATCCCGGTAACAGCCACCGTGCCCGGCGTG
>CAJMQD010000131.1 GCA_905215425.1 uncultured bacterium | reverse complement strand
CAGGTTCATAGCCTGCAAACAGGACCCGGCCAAGGTGACCTATAAGCACCCCCTGCTGGAGCCCATTCTGTCAGTTACCTATGGATGTATCGTCTATCAGGAGCAAGTTATCGACATTTTCCGCCACCTGGCGGGCTACTCTCTGGGTCAGGCCGATATGATCCGCCGGGCCATGTCCAAAAAGAAGGCCAAAGACGTGGAGCGGGAGCGGCAGTTCTTTATCTACGGCGATCCGGAACGGGGGATCGCGGGCTGTGTAAAGAACGGTGTGCCCGCGGAAGTAGCCCAGTCCATCTATGACGAGATCTACGACTTTGCCAATTACGCCTTTAATAAGGCCCACGCCGCAGCCTATGCGGTGGTGGCCTATCAGACGGCGTGGTTCAAGTGCCACCATCCCCGGGAGTATATGGCGGCCCTGCTGACCTCCGTGCTGGACTCCAGCGAGAAGGTGGCGGAGTACATCGCCGAGTGCCGGGAGATGAAGATCCCCCTGCTGCCCCCGGATATCAACGAGTCTCAGCCCGACTTTTCCGTGTCCTCCGGCGGCATCCGCTTTGGACTGACCGCCCTGAAGGGGGTAGGCCGGGCCTTTATGACCGGGATGCTGAAGGAGCGCACGGAGCACGGCCCCTTTACCGACTTCATGGACTTCTGCGAGCGGATGTTTGACCAGGAACTGAACCGCCGGGTGCTGGAGAGCCTGATCAAATCCGGAGCCTTTGACTCCATGGGCTGCCGCCGGTCCCAGCTGATGCAGGTATATGGCCAAGTACTGGACGGCATTGCCGAAAGCCGCCGCCGCAACGTGGAGGGCCAGCTGGATCTGTTCGGAATGGGGGGGCAGGAGGAACAAAATGTTGTTCAGCCCGCCCTGGTGCTGCCCGACATTCCGGAATATAGTGCTGCCGAGTTGATGACCATGGAGAAGGAGACCACGGGGCTGTATCTCACCGGCCACCCCATGGATCAGTACCGGGAGCTGGTGCGCCGCCGGGGGGCGGTGCCTATCGGCTCCATTATGACAGATTTCGCCCGGGAGGAGGGCCCGCAGGAGTATCGGGATGGCCAGCGGGTGATGGTGGCGGGGATCGTGGCCGCCTATAAGACCCGCACCACCCGAAACAATACGCTGATGGCCTATGTGAATTTGGAGGACGATACGGGAGGGATGGAGCTGCTGTGCTTCTCCCGCGTGATGGATGAGAGCGGCGGCTATATCCGGGATAACAGTGCCCTGCTGGTAACGGGGAAGATCTCCGTGCGGGATGAAAAGGAGCCGCAGATCATGGTGGACTCCATTCGCCCCCTCAGCGACCTGGGGGAGCCGGACCAACAGGAGCAGGTGCTGTGGCTGCGGCTGCCCAGCCGGGAGGACCCCCGGATGCGGAAGGTGCGGCTGGCCCTGTCCTTCTTCCCGGGGGAGCAGCAGGCCATTCTGTATTTCGAGGACTGCAAAAAGCGGGTGGGCACCCGCTGTCAGATCGCCCCCTCTCTGGTCAAGGAGATGAAGGAGCGCCTGGGCGAGAATAATGTTGTGGTAAAGTGAGGAGACGGCAATGGATCAGTATATGGCAAACCAGAAGGAGCGGGAGAAGAACAACGCCTTCATGCACTACACCCATATCTCTGTGGACCTGGTGGAGAAGGACCACGCGCTGACCTCTATGGAGATTTTCTCAGAGGGATTGAATCCCTTCGGCATGGTCCATGGCGGCCTGCTGGACACCATGATGGACAATGCGGCGGGCAGCGCCGTCCACACCGACGGCCGCAGCTATGTGACCCAGACCTGTACCCTTCATTTTCTGCGCAACCGGGGAACGGGAAAGATCATCGGCGAGGGCTGGGTAGTCCACCGGGGGCGGGCCACCGCCCTGGTGAAGGTGGAGCTGCGGGATGAGGCCGGAGCCGTGCTGGCTCTGGGAGAGTTCACCTTCTTCTGCGTGACCAAGGACAAATAAGACGGTTCAGAATATAAAAAGGCACAGCCGAAGCGGTTCGGCTGTGCCTTTTTCGTCGCAGTTTTATTTTACCAGCAGTTTATACAGGGTGGGCTGGATGTGGAATTCCTCCAGAGCGGTCCGGACCTCCTCCAGAGCCTGACGTTTGGTGCTCTCCGGCAGCTTGGCTTTTCGGGCCCGAAGCAGGATATTCTTAGGGGTATGGGCCATGTCGATGAACTCCACTACTTGGGTGGAGTAGCCCATATAGGTAAGCAGGTCGGCCCGGATAGAGTCGGTGATCAAGGCGGCCATGCGCTCCTGAATCAGTCCGTATCGGGTGAACAGAGACAGGTGCTCGGCATGCATCTGGGCGTTTACCTCATGCTGGCAGCAGGGAACCGATAGGATCAGTTTCACATTCCAGCTGATGGCGTTGAACAGGGCGTAGTCTGTGGCGGTGTCGCAGGCGTGGAGGGTGATGACCATATCCACAGGGCCATCGGGAGTATAGCCGTTGATATCTCCCAGCTCGAAGTGCAGTTTGTCATAGCCATATTTCTCTGCCGCCTGATTGCAGTGGTCGATGACAGCGGCCTTCAGATCCAGTCCAGTGATGGATACGTCCATCTTCCGCACCTGGACCAAGTAGTAGTATAGGACGAAGGTGAGGTAGGACTTGCCGCAGCCAAAGTCGATGATGCGGATGGGGCGGTCAGCGGGGAAACGGTCCATTTCATCGTTGACCAGCTCTAAAAAGCGATTGATCTGCCGGAACTTGTCGTACATGGAGCGGACTACCTTACCCTCTTGGGTAAAGACGCCCATATCCACCAGAGGGGGAACGATCTCGCCCTCCCGCAGGAGGTAGTTCTTTTCCCGGTCGTGGCCCTGCTGCTGTTTGGGCTTGAGCAGGCAGCGCTGACGGTTGAATAAGGGCTTTCCTTTTTTCGTCAGCTTCAAGCTGTATTGATATTCCGCGTCCCAGGCATTGAGCTGTTTAAAGCGCTCCATCAGCTGGAGCAGCAGGGGGATCAGCTCATCCTGCTCCACATTTTCGTGAAAAGCCTGATGATTGCGAAAGCGCTCGATCTGCCAGGCCAGACCCCGCCGGATGAGTGTGATGCGTTTTTCGGCTTCCTCTGGGTCTGTGGGGGCGCTTAGGACAATCTGATAGGTATCCGGCCCGGTGCAGCGGGCCAGCAAAGGCAGTAGTTCTTCCATAGAGTCCTCCGGTCAGTCGCGTTCGGGTCGGGATTTGCCCGTGATCTGGTCCATAGAGATTCGCCAGATGCCGGTGCGGTGCAGGCTCGTTTCCGCGGCGCGGGAGAAATTGTCCCCGACCATGGCATCCGGGAGGAAACGTCGGCAAATGGCCCGCAGAGCCTCTGTCTTTTCCAGGGGGTCCAGAACCTCATGGGCTTGACCCGTAACAATGGCGGAGCGGTAAAAGCAGGTGAAGTTGTTCTTTTCCGCTTGGTAGCCGGGCTGGGCCTGGGTGACAAAGGTGATACATACCCGCCCGTCGGACCGCAGCAGGTCGGACTTGGTCCCGGACAGGGCACAGTGGAAATACAGGTCGTTGTTTACGCAGACCAGATTCAGAGGAACACAATAGGGCAGGCCGTCTTTTCCGCACATGGCGACAGTGCCGAAGGGGGCGTGGTCAATGATGGCCAGGGCATCTTCGTGAGAAAGGGCGCGATCGGATCTTCTCATTCAGGGTTCCTCCTCGTGGGCGGCGTCCTGACACAGCAGGGCGGCAATTTGATGGTAGAGCTGGTCCGGACTCTGGCGGAAACGCTCTGCGGCCTTGGCCCCTTCCTGAGGGGAGGGCAGCAGAACAGACAACTTCAGCAGGGGGCCGCTCTCGTCAGCCAGAAGCAGGGACAGATGGCAGGTGCCGTCTGTCTGGGGTTCTACCTGAGCCTGAACCTGCTGCTGGCGGCGCAGTGCGTCGTTTAAGGCCACCAGATTTTCGTCGCACTTGGCCCGAACGGAGTAAGGCAGGCTGGAGTCGGTGATCTCGCTGTTGCGGCGTCCTTTTTCGGTGGGGGAGAAGAGGTCGCCGTCCTTTTGCAGGTTGCCGGTGGTAACCAGATGCTGTACCGCCTGATTCAGGGAGAAGTAGTCCACCCCCGCGTCACACAGGGCGATATCATATAGCTGAAGGAACGTGATGGGACCGGCGGCCCGGGCCATGATATACATGACCAGAAGCTTCAGGTCCAGCTCATCCTGAATAAATCCCATTCGTGTCATATAGCGTTCTCCTCTCATGGGCGGCGGCATCATTTTCTTTATTATACACAA
>CAJMQD010000130.1 GCA_905215425.1 uncultured bacterium | reverse complement strand
TCCTTGAAATCAACAACATTTTAACTGCGTTAAAATGTTTGCAGCTTGTCAAAAAAGTGGTTTTACCACTTTTTTGACAAGCTGGGGTGGTTTTTCTATATGGGTCAGAATTGTCCCAAATCTCTTAAAATAGCCCCCGCCATAATCAGGCCGGCGGCGCCCGGGACAAAGGAGATGGAGCCGGGCGTGGCACGGCGGGCCGTGGAGCCGGGACGGGCGCTGCCGGCGGGAGTCTCGGTTTGGATGGGGGTCAGGGGAGTGCGCGGGTCCTCCGGAGACCAGACCACATTCAGGTGATTGATGCCCCGATGCCGCAGCTCTTTTCTCATCACTCGGGCCAAGGGACAGTTTTCGGTCTTACTGATGTCTGAAACCCGGAGCAGGGTGGGGTCCAGCTTGTTGCCTGTGCCCATAGCGCTGATGATTGGAATGTTCAGCCGGATGCAGCGCTGAATCAGCTCCAGTTTGGCGGCTACGGTGTCGATGCAGTCGGCCACATAGTCGTATTGAGACAGGTCCACCTGGGCTGCATTCTCCGGTAAATAGAACAATTGGATGGCCTGAACATTGCAGTCGGGATTGATGTCCCGGACCCGGCGGGCCAGCACTTCGGCCTTTGGTTGGCCCAAGGTGGAGTGGAGCGCGGCCAGCTGCCGATTCAGGTTGCTGACAGAGACCGTGTCGTCATCGTAAAGGTGGAGCGAACCTATGCCTGCCCGGGCCAGGGCCTCCACACAAAAGCCGCCCACGCCGCCCACGCCGAATACGGCGACCTTGGCGCCGCACAGACGTTGGAGCGCCTCTTGCCCCACTAATAGTTCGGTGCGGATCAGTTGTTCCGACATAGAAGTTCACAGCTCCCTTGTTGATAGATCGCTGCCATGAAGGCGGCATTGGGTTAAGTGTAGCACACAAGCGGGAAAAAGAAAAGCTGGGAGAAGATTTTTAGAAGATGGAAAAAAGAAACCTACGGACCGGCCATAAGCACCGCAGTTTTTTGCGGGAAAAGCGGAGAAAAGGGGGGATTTAACCGTTTGCGGCGGTGTAAGAGGATACCTCCAACTGAATCTTCGGAGATTTGATCTGTTAAGGGCAGGAGCTTTTGTTATATCACGGTTTTCAATTACAGCTGCAGCACCTGCAGGAGCAGCAGCCACACGGAGCCGTAGTAGGCCACCACGGCCACAAGATCGTTTACCGTAGTGATCAGGGGGCCGGAAGCCACAGCGGGGTCTACTTGGATGGCCTTGAAGAAAATAGGGATCACCGTTCCGGCGATGCTGGACAGCACCATGGAAATAACCAAGGCGATGGCGATGCACAGGGAGACGCCGAAGGCCAGAACAGGGACCTGTCCCCGCAGCAGGCACAGGTAGCCGCCGATCACCAGGAAGGAGGCGGAGCCCAGCAGAAGGCCGTTGATAAAGCCGACCCGAGCCTCCTTCCAGACCAGCTGGAATCGCTGACGGCGGCTGAGCTGTTCGTCCATCAGCACACGGATGGTGACAGCCAGAGACTGGGTGCCCACGTTGCCGGCCATGTCCAGCACCAGAGACTGGAAGCAGACCACCAGGGTGATCTGAGCGGCCACGGCCTCGAACAGGCCCACCACACCGGAGACCACCACGCCCAGGGCCAGCAGGGCCAGCAGCCAGGGAAGGCGCTTTTTTACGCTGCAAATCAGCGGCTCGTCCAGATCCTCCTCGTCGGACAGACCGGCCAGCTTGGCATAGTCCTCGCTCAGCTCATCGTCCACCACGCTCATAAAGTCCTGGGCGGTGATGACGCCCAACAGCCGGTTGTCCTGATCCAGCACGGGGATAGAATCTTCGGAGTAGTCTTTCACTCGCGCGACGCAGTCCTCGATCAGCTCCTGGGCATAGACATAGGGGTAGGAGGTGACGATCAGGTTTTCCAGCGGGGTGCCCTCGCGGGCAATGATCAGGTCTTTCAGGTCGATGGCCCCATAAAATACGTGTCCGGTGTCCACCACGTAAATCGTGGAGATGTTGTCGTGGTCTGCGGCCTGCTTGACCAGACTGGCCATGGCCTGCCGAATGGAGAGGTCGGCGGTGATCTCAATATAGTTGGTGGTCATGACGCTGCCGATCTCGTCCTCGTCAAAGGGCCACAGCAGGGCGATGCGGGAGCGGGTCTCCTGATCCATCAGCTCCATCAGCGTGTTTTTTTCCTGCTTGTCCAACTGCTTCAGGCAGTCTACCGCGGCGTCGGTGTCCATGCGGGAGAGTACGTCCACTTTTTTCTTCAGGCTCAGCTCGTTCAGATAGGGGACGGGGGACTCGATATAGTTGAAGATATCGGACAGCTCGTCCGCCTCCAGACACTGATAGATCCGTTCCCGCTCCTGGGGAGAGAGCTGTTCCAGGGTTTCGGCCAGGTCATTTTCGTGGTAGTTCTGAAGGGCTTCCCGCAGGGCTTTGGGGGAGAGACCGCCCCGCACCAGGGCCGTGATCTCGCTCACATAATCGGGGTGGTCCATTGCCACCAGATCGGTTTTCTTCTCGTTCAGTTCCATGTCCAAACCTCCTTGTTCCGTTTGAGCGGGCAGGGGAGATCGGGCGTTTAGAGGCGCAAAAATGCCATTGCCCATCTATCATCCGCTGCCTGTCAGACTGCGTATTGATCTGTGTTTGGGCAATGGCACACAAAGGAAGACCGGTCGTGTCAGCACAGCGGCGCAGCAACCGGTACGATCGGTTTTCTATTGAATCCCATGCCCCGTATTCGTCCATAACTGCCGCCGTCCATGCAATCACCTCACAGTACATCATCGGGTTTCAGCCGTTATCCGGCTGCACACGTCAGTATAAATCAAAAAAGGGGAAAATGTCAATTTAATTCCGAAAAAGAATCATACCCGGAATGGGTTTTCCATTCCGGGTATGAGAGATGCGGTTATAGCTGCTTGACAAGGTCATCCATGCTGTATAGACCGGGCTGCTGCTTGACCAGGAAGCTGGCGGCGGTGATCGCACCTTCGGCAAACATGGCCCGGTCCAGGGCCTCGTGCTTCAGAGTGATCACCTGAGTTCCGGCATTGATCATGACTTCGTGGGTACCCACAATATTGCCCATGCGAAGGGAGTGGATCGTGATCTCGTTTTTGTCCCGCTTGGCGTTTCCGGCGGGGCGGCCCACGGTGAGGTGGGCGTCCGGGCGGGCTTCAAGAGCGGCGTTGCCCAGCATGACGGCTGTGCCGCTGGGGGCGTCTACTTTGCGGGTGTGGTGGATCTCCAGAATTTCCACGTCGGCATCGGGGAAGGCCTTCACCGCAGTTTTGACCAGATCGCACATGAGGGTGACCCCCAGCGCCATATTGCCGAAGCGGAATACGGGGATCACCTTGGCGGCCTGACGGATCAGTTCCATGTCCTCCTCGGTCTGGCCGGTGGTGGCCACCACGATCGGCATGGTTCGGGCAACGGCATAGTCCATCAGCGCCTTGGTGGCGGCGCGGTGGGAGAAGTCGATGATGCAGTCGGCGGGGCCGGTGAACTCCTGTAAGCTGTTGTCAGTTACGTCTACAAAGCCTGCCGGTTCTGCGCCCTCATAGCCGCGCTCCACTGCCTGCTTTACATAGGCGCCCATATGTCCCTTGGAACCGTTGATCAGAATTTTCATGGCGAACACTCCTTCACGATTGATAGACCTGTTTCTATCGCAGACAGGAAAAAACTGCCGCGGTGATAGGTGCATTATAACGAAAAAGACTGAGAAGTGCAAGAACGAAGCGGACATCTTTCACAGAAAATGAGCGGTGCGGCGGCAGATTTCTAAAAAACAAAAGGCGACAGATGAAGAAAATGCCGCAGAGATATGGAGGGAAGAAAAGAAAAAATTGTATAAAACGATAAAATGCAACAAAAACGGTTGAAAATCGGAGAAAATACAGTATACTTTTACAGTTAACCCAAGTAGGACCGGGGTAGGACCGGGGATGAGGGAAGGAGAGCGGCCCAGGTCCTGTTCCGAGATAGGGCGCTATTCCATCAAGAGATTTAGGAGAGAAGAAAAATGTGGTTTTTACTTTCGTTGACAGCCCTGCTGTGCTGGAGCGGTTCTGATCTGTTTTCCAAGATCGGATGCCGGGACGGCAGCGACCGTTACAGCCATCTGAAAATGGTCATCGCCGTAGGCGTGGTAATGGGTCTTCACGCCGCCTTTGAAATCATTGTAGGCGGTACGGCCATCAGCTGGTCCGTCATCTGGACCTACCTGCCGGTGTCCCTGCTGTATA
>CAJMQD010000129.1 GCA_905215425.1 uncultured bacterium | reverse complement strand
CTAAGAAATGCTCCATAAAGTATTGCAGCGCAGGGATCGGATTCTGACACAGGGCGGCGTAGGTCTGTTCTTTGGCCTTTTTAAACTCCGCGTTACCCGCCTTCACTTCTTCCACGCACTTCAAATAGGCGTCCAGCTTGTCCGCCGCCTTCACCAGCGCCTTCACCTCCGGGTCCACAATGGCAATCGCTTCCTCGTAGGCCGGGCGGAGATCCTCGGGCAGCATGGACAGCAGCTTGGCCTCCGCCACCGCCTCCACCTGTTTATAGGCGAACTGAATGTCCGGATTGTCATATTTGATTGGGGTAGGCATATCTCCGGTTAAAATCTCGCTGGCGTCGTGGTACAGCGCCGCCACAGCCACCTGGCCCGGATCTACCTGACCGCCGAATTTCTCATTCTGGATCACCGCCAGCCCATGGGCCAGCACCGCCACCATGTGGGAATGCTCCTGGATGTTCTCTGTCTGGGTATTGCGCATCAGCCCCCAGCGGTTGATATACCGCATCCGGGCAATCATTGGATAAAAATTATATGCCACCGGATATCCCCTTTCTTTTTCAGCCATCTATCGGCCATTTTATCACAGTAAAGTCAGAATGTAAATAAAGCTGTTGACTGCGGCAGGAAAATTTCAGATAATATAAAAAAACCGGGTCCGACAGGGCTCAAATTTGGAAGGAGGCCCTTTTATGCCGCGAAAAAGCAACCGGAACACCCGGGGCCGGATCATCTCCGCCGCCTGGAAGCTCTTTTACGAACAGGGCTACGACGGCACCACCGTAGAGGATATCGTATTTGAATCAGGGACCTCCAAAGGTTCCTTTTATCACTACTTCGATGGCAAGGACGCCTTGATGGGCACCCTCGCCTATGTTTTCGACGAAAAGTATGAGGAACTGAACCAGACCCTGGACCCCGACCAGAACGCCGTGGACAAGCTCATCTACATCAATCACGAGCTATTTGCCATGATCGAGGCCAGCGTATCCATCGACCTGCTGACCCGCCTGCTGTCCACCCAGCTTCTGGCCCGCGGGGAAAAACACCTGTTGGACCGCAGCCGCTTTTATTTCCGCCTGCTCCGGCAGATCGTCCGCCAAGGCACTCAGCGCGGGGAATTCCGGGAAGGACTCACCCAGGACGAGATCGTCCGGGCATTCGCCATGTGGGAACGGGCGCAGCTGTACGACTGGTGCTTGTGCAGCGGCGACTACTCTCTGGTGACCTATGCGGACAAAATGACCCCCTTGTTCCTGGAGAGCTACCGAAGAATAGAATAAATTTTGTTTTTCGTTTTGATTAGTTTTATATTATCGTCTTATTAGTTTTTCCTTTTATTAAAAGGTTTTTATGTGTTTTTGCAAAATCGTGTACAGAATAAATTCTGTACACGATTCTGTATTTCGTTCTTGTTTTAGTTATGTTATGATAAGCACTGTTGTATTTTGTGAGAGGACCTGCAAAGGAGAGGAATTACCCATGATCTTAGAAAGCGCACAAATCATTATCATCGCCACCATTGCGATCTACTTGCTGTCCATGGTGCTGGTGGGCGTCTATTTCAGCAAAAAGGGCAGCAGCGGCAGTTCGGACGAGTTTTATCTGGGCGGTCGAAAAATGGGCCCTGTGGTCACCGCCATGAGTGCCGAAGCCAGCGATATGAGCAGCTATCTGCTTATGGGCCTGCCCGGTCTGGCTTATTTGTGTGGCCTGCCTGAAGTTACCTGGACCGCTGTGGGTCTGGCCATCGGAACTTACCTGAACTGGCTGATCGTCGCCCGCCGCCTGCGGCGGTACTCCGCTCACCTGGGCGCGATCACCGTCCCAGACTTTTTCTCCCGCCGGTTCGGAGACAAGAAGCATCTGTTGGGCTGTATTGCCGCCGTTCTGATCCTGATCTTCTTCATCCCCTACACCGCCTCCGGCTTTAAAGCCATTGGCACCTTGTTCAACAGTCTGTTCGGCGTGGACTATCACACCGCCATGATCGTAGGGGCCATCGTGGTCATCCTGTACACTGTTATGGGCGGCTTTATGGCGGTGTGCTTTACCGATCTGATCCAGTCTATCTTCATGAGCATCGCTCTGATTATCATCGTCTGCTTCGGCATCCACCAGGCCGGCGGACTGTCCGCCGTCGTGGACAACGCCAAGGCTCTGCCCGGCTACCTCAGTCTGACCCAGGGCTACAACGTCGCCACCAACTCCGCGTCCTCCTTCAGCGGCCTGTCTATCGTGTCCACCCTGGCCTGGGGACTGGGCTACTTCGGAATGCCCCACATTCTGCTGCGCTTCATGGCCGCAGAGGAGGCCGACAAGCTGAGCGTCTCCCGCCGCATCGCCACCGTCTGGGTGGTCATCTCCATGTTTATCGCCGTATTTATCGGCATCATCGGATACAGCGTCTCCGCCGCGGGGAAGCTGCCCTTCCTCACCACCAGCTCCGATGCGGAAACCATCATCATCCGCTTGTCCAGCCTGATGAGCCACTACGGTCTGCTGCTGGCCATTGCCGCCGGCGTGATCCTGTCCGGCATCCTGGCCGCCACCATGTCCACCTCGGACAGTCAGCTTCTGGCCGCCGCCTCCAGCGTCTCCCAGGACCTGCTGCAAGACTTTTTCCGGATTCAGCTCACGCCCAAGGGCACCATGCTGGCCGCCCGGGGCACCGTGGTAGCCATCGCTCTGGTGGGTGTGTTCCTGGCCTGGGACCCCAACAGCTCTGTATTCCGTGTGGTTTCCTTCGCCTGGGCCGGCTTCGGCGCCTCCTTCGGCCCCCTGATGCTGTTCTCCCTCTTCTGGAAGCGTGCCAACAAGTGGGGCGCTCTGGCCGGAATGGTCACCGGAAGCGTTATGGTCTTTGTCTGGAAGTATCTGATCGCCCCTATGGGCGGCGCCTGGGCAATCTACGAACTGCTGCCCGCCTTCCTGTGTGCCTGCGTGGCCATTGTCGCCGTGTCCCTGCTCACTCCCGCTCCCGACAGAGACGTGATCGAGACCTACGAAGCCTGCCGCAAATGATCCCTCAATGCAAAAAAACGCTTCCCCGAATCAACCGGGGAAGCGGCAGACTGTCGAAAAAGTCCTTCTGTCCAAAGAATTCGGAGGGAAGGATAGTTGGAAAGGGAACCGTCAGGGCTCCCTTTCCTTTAAATCAACAATATTTTAACGCAGTTAAAATGTTTGCAGCTTGTCAAAAAAGTGGTTTTACCACTTTTTTGACAAGCTGGCGTTTTTTCCGTTCTTATTCAAATGTGGGATAACCGTTTTTTAACGCCTCATCATAGATAGCCCGGTCGCCGCCAATGAATTTAGGACGGGTTCGGGCCGCCAGCACGATGGCCTGACCGATATGGTTCTGCTCCAGCCGGACAGGCACCGCCACCTTTTTCAGGTGCATTCCAATCAGCGTCCCGCCGATATCCAGCCCGGCGTCAGCCCGGATCTCCTCCAGCGCCACAGGATGACTGAAATTTTCATAGGCCGCCGTGGCAAAGGAGCTGCCCGCCTTGGGCTGAGGCAGCACGTTGACGATCTCCCCATTGGGCACCGCCTCGTGCTCCACGATCAAAGCCCGGTTCAGATGCTCACAGCACTGGGCCGCCAGATAGACTCCCATGGGGGCAAATACGCCGTTCAGCCCGCGGAAAATGGCCTGGGCCACCTCCGGTGTGGACCAGCTGCCCACCTTATGGCCCACCACCTCGCTGGTGCTGCATCCGATCACTACGATCTGTCCCTTGTGCAGCCGGGCCTCCTGCGCCAGCTGCCGGGCCGCCCGGGCGGCCTCCTGTTCCACCTGGAGCAGCAATCCATCGTCCTTTAATTCGTGAATTATTCCTGCCATATGTCATACCCCACTCTCATTCATCTGATTTTTTATTTTGTTTTCCCGCTCGCTCCGGGAACATGGCAAAACGCCGCAGCCCCCGCCCTGATGTCAAGGCGGAGGACTTGCAGCCGGTATAAGTTCTCTTGTTTTTCGTCCGTTCAGGCCAACAGCTTATTCGTCACCTTGGTGTGCTCCAGCGTAATGGCCAGCACAATCCCAATGGTCAGTCCCATCACGCCCTGAACGATATTGCCGGGGATACTCAGGGCAGCGGCCATGCCCTTGCCCAGCATCAAGCCGGCATATCCAAAGTAACCGACCACCATAATCGTCTCTCCCACCAGACCGCTGACCAAATAGCCCAGTTTCGTCTTGCCCAGCGCCCGGAAGATCAGCGCGGCGACCATGGCGTCCAGCCCCGTGA
>CAJMQD010000128.1 GCA_905215425.1 uncultured bacterium | reverse complement strand
ACAGAGCCAGAGCCTTGCGGTACTCCTCGCCGAAGAAGGTCAGCGTAAAATACTCCTCCCGGTCTACAAACTCCTTGGTGTAGCGCTGGGGCCGGATATAGCAGGTGGCGGTGGGAGCACCCCAGAATACGCCCAGTCCGCCCCAACTGGCGGTCATGGTATTGCAGTTTTCCTTGGTGCCGGCGGTGATCAGCATCCACTTGTCGCCGATCAGAGAGAACACATTTTCATTCAGCTGTTTAGGGTCAATGGACTTGAACATGATAGAAAACCTCCTGCAAAATTATGATCCGGTCAGGTCGGGAGCCGTCCCGTACTTCTTTAGCATACCACAGGAAACGCCCGTTGGTAAGATGACATTTTGTTGATAAAATGCGGAAAAAAGAAGGGAATGGGATAGAAAAAGCCGCGCCGAAAACTCGGCACGGCTTTTTGGAACGATCTTACTTGTCGAAGCCAAACTTCTTGTTGAAGCGGCTGACACGGCCGCCGGAGTCCACCATCTTCTGCTTACCGGTGTAGAAGGGATGACACTTGGAACAAACTTCAACACGGATGTCCTTCTTGGTGGAGCCAGTCTCGATCACGTTGCCGCAGGCGCACCGGATGGTAGTCTGCTGATAGTTGGGGTGGAGACCTTCCTTCATTGTATATTCACCTCTTTCTCCTTGTGAGGATCGCTTCGCATAAACGCATTTGATATCTTAGCATAAATTTTCTTGAAAAGCAACACTTTTTTCAAAAAAGTTTGTAGAGATCAAGAGCGGGGCGGGAACGACCGATGTGCGGAAGTTCCGAACAGCAATGGGATATGCCCCCTTGGACAGGATGCAGGGCCGTTCCATCCTCCTCACGATTGGAAATTGGAAAATCTGACAAAAATTGTCCTGGTGATGACGGGAAAAACCGGCGTTATTTTGCTTGAAAAAATGTTTATGGGAGCGTATTTTGTATACGAAATAAAACTGAATTGGGCAAACCCGCCGAAAGGCGGCGACGCAAAGCCAGATGGGTCTAACGCGGTCCTTTCTAAGGAGAACACGCTATGACAGCCGGTTGCGATCATAAGGAGAGGCGCGCACGCGCCCATCCCACCACCGCCTGCTTTTGGCCCATGCCGGAAGCGGCGGTTTCTTTTTGCACAATGGCAGCAGATCATGGTATACCAAGCCCGCGGAGGCGGGCAGAAGATAGATGCTTTAGGAGGTAACAATATGAAACGGCGATTATTGTCCATATTTTTATCGATGACGATGATCCTCTCGATGGTACCGTCGGTGTGGGCGGCAGATGAGACGAAGCAGGACGATACAGACGATACAGCGGCGCAGGAGACGAAAACGCCTTCCAAGCCCGCAATGAACGGCGACTGCGGCGCAGAGGGTAGCGCGGACAGCGTCAAGTGGGAGTTGACCCAAAATTCTGATGGGGCTACTTATACCCTGACCATCAGCGGCGATGGCGCTATGGCGGACTTCACCCAGCCGACTAAGCCGGACGCTGAGAGTGCCCACATCGCCCCGTGGTACGCTGCGCTGGCAGATTCCGCGGATAACGAGAGCCACACTGTGCCCATCACAGAGGTTGTGGTGCGGGACGGCGTCACTGGCCTGGGCAACTGGGCCTTCGCCTATACGCAGGTAGAGGAAGCATCCTTTGCCGCGAGCGTAAAGGAATATGGTATCCGCATTTATTCCAAGTGCCCCAAACTGACCACGGTGGACTGGACTCACTTCCAGCCCGAAAAAGTCTGGCTGGATGCAGCAGATAAGACGGCCTATGAAGACGCAGCAGTTCCGGGCAATATGTTCGATCAGGACAGTGCGCTGCACATCTCCAAGCTGGATGGTAGGACCTATACCGACAGACTGGTACTGCCTGCCGCAGTAACTGCCGTAGGCACCAGCGGTTTCTATGGCACTGGCTTTACAACCGTCGATTTCAAAAATGATTTGAGCGGCGTAACGCAGATCGGTTACTATAGCTTCTCTGCTATGAATAAGCTTGAGAAAGTGACCATTCCGGGTACGATGACTTTCGCAACCAGAGAAAAAACATATACAGGTGACTCCGAGGCATCTCAGGTAAGCTATACCTTCGATAAAAATTCGGCTCTGAAATCCGTTGTGTTCGAAGAGGGCATTACGGAAATCCCGGGTGCATTATTCTCAAACTGCTTTAATCTGGAGACTGTAACGCTGCCCAGCACAATCACGGAGATTGGTAGCAGGACATTTGATCAGAATATTAAGCTCCATACAGTTGACCTGACCAAGTGCTCAAAGCCTGTCAGCCTGAAAAACTCTTTCAATTGCTATAATAAGGATGGAGTGACAATTGGAATTTGCACATTTTACGTAAGCAATGCATCCGTTATTACAATTGACAAGACGTTGGGTGGCACCCGCCCCCAGAAATGCAACGTTGCCGTCACCAACGGCGGTACGTTCCCGGCTGGCACGACTTTTGAATCCGGCAAGCTTGCCACACCTACCAAGGATGGCTGCGCCCTCGCCGGTTGGTACACCAAGGACGGCACGAACGACGACTGGGGCGACAAAGTTACTTCCAGCACCACACTGACTGCTGGTGCAACCTATTACGCCAAGTGGAATACAGCGGTTTTAAGCGGTGACTGTGGTGCCGCGGACAATGAGAACAATGTTCACTGGAAGCTTACCCCCAATTCTGATGGCACGTATACCCTGACCATCTCCGGTACCGGCGCTATGGCGGATTATAAGTGCAACATTACACGGGATGATGCTGCCCAGCCTTGGAGGGAAAGTCAGACCGGCGTGGCGCCCTCTGCCATCAGCAAAGTGGTCGTGGGAGACGATGTGACCAATATCGGCAAGTTCGCCTGCAATGGCATGAACCATGTTAAGGAGTACGATATTGCTGCCACTGTTCAGACGATTAGCCCTTGGGGAATCGATACACAGAGTGTTGAGAAGTTCACCCTTAACGAAAATGAGAACTTCATTGAGGATGAAGACGGTGTTCTGATGAACGCGGCCAAGGACACAATGATCGCTTACCCCGGCGGCAAGGTGCAGATTGCGGAATATAAGATCCCTGCTTCTGTTAAGAAAATTGATTCCGGTGCATTTGTGGGCTGTGATGCCAAGAAAATCATTGTCCCCAACACTGTGAAGTCCTTCCCGGCCTGGTCTCTCAGCGCTGCGACCACCGAAAGGGTTGTCTTTGATGCAGATGTGGAATCCATTGGCACTGGCACGTTTGCCGGGGCGGATAAGCTGTCTGCAATTGAGTTTGGAGAGACTGCCAAGACCACACTGAAGGAACTCGGAGAGGCTTCGCTGTCCAGCCTGCCCGCTTTGACGAGCATTGAGTTGCCTGACAGCCTTTTGACCATTGGCAACCAGGTTTTCGGCAACACGCCGCTGACCGAGATCACCATTCCGGACAATGTGACATCCATTGGCCATCAGGCTTTTAAGATTATTGACGGCTCTGAGCCTCAGCTCCGCAAGGTGACCTTCGGCAAGACCATGCCCAAGCTGGGCAACCAGATATTCCTGAACCAGAAGAACCTGGTGGCTATCGACATGACCCGCTGCACCAATATGGAGACTGTGGATTCCGAGCAGAATTTCGATGGCAGGTCTGATTACCAGACGGTTCCCACGCTCTATGTTGCCAGCGAGAATGCAATGACTTCCTACAAGACGGTCAACGGCAACCGTTTGATCTATGCCGTCACCAATGGCGGTACCTTCCCGGATAATACCAAGTTTGAAGCGGGTAAGCTGGCTACTCCCGTTAAGGATGGTTACAGATTTGATGATTGGTATAAGAAGAGCAACTTTTCTGACGGTGCAGTAACCACAGCAGAAGCAGGCCAGACCTACTACGCCAAGTGGGAAGTAAAGGCCGAGAAAACTGCTCCTGCAGCGCCCGAACTGAACGATCGCACCTCTACCAGCATCACGCTGAAAACCATTGAGGGCGCCCAGTATCGGTGCAACGGCGGCGCTTGGCAGCCCTCCCCGAAGTTTACCGGCCTGACCGCCGGAACGGCTTACACCTTCGAGGCTTATTATCCCGAAACAAATGATTATAAGGCGTCTCCCGTCAGTGAAAAGGCTGAATTCTCTACGCTGCGCCACTCTTCCAGCTCCGGCAGCAGTTACGCGGTTTCCGCTCCCTCTTCCGTCAAGAACGGCACCGTAACCGTTTCTCCCAAGAGCGCCAGCAAGGGCGACACCGTGACCGTCACCGTCAAGCCCGACAGCGGC
>CAJMQD010000127.1 GCA_905215425.1 uncultured bacterium | reverse complement strand
TAAGGATGAGGTCGGCGGTTCGAATCCGCCCAGCAGCTCCAAAAGATCCTGTTTTCTATCGAAAACAGGATCTTTTTCTTTGCCTATTTTTCCTCTATGGGTGAGGGCATGAAGCGAGGCGGCCGCATATCCTTACCCTTGCGGAAAATACGCTTTGCCTATAGGGCGAATAGCGCCTGTCACACGGTGATTATCTTCAGCCACTCAATATATTCCAGCGCCAATTCCGACAGTACTCGAGAGGGGTTACAGATATACCCGATCTCGATTTGCCCCAAATCCGTGATGGGCACACTGACCAAGGCGCGGCGGCGATCCTCTTGTGTCAGATAGCCAGAGCCGGTCACATAGGCATCGCCCAGTGCCAGCAGTGAATACGCCATCGCCCGGTCGGATACCGAGATGACCTGCTGCTGGGGGTTCCACTGGCGCCTGGTCGTCGTGAATCGGGCCGAGGAGGGATGACACTCCTCATAAGAAATAAACGGGTACTGCTGGATGTCCGCCAGTGTAACGCTTTTACACTCGGCTAAGGGATGCGTATTCTGGATGTAAATATGCAGCAGATCATATTTCAGATGCTGAAAAAATATATTCCGCCGATTGCATGCCTTGATAATGGCGCTGCGGCTGTCACTGGTGAAAAACAGCACGCCGATGTCGGAGCGATTCGTTTCCACATCCTGCAGCACCTGATCCATGTTTCCCTCAAAATATCCCAGATGATATTTTTGATTCTTAGGCTGGCATACAATGTGTTCAAAGGCATCAATACCGGAGACATGGTGCAGGGAAGATACGCAAAAATACTCGCACTCCCCCTTGTGGTTTTTATACTTGTCATCCAAATCCTGGTAGATATTTGTCAGCAGCTGTGTGTCCTTCAGGAATGCCTCTCCCTGGCGCGTCAGCGATATGCCCTTACTGGTTCGCTCAAAAAGAACCATACCATATTCCCGCTCCAAGTTTCGGATCGACTCGGATAGACTGGATTGGGAGATGAACAGCGACTCTGCTGCCTTGCCGATAGAGCCTGCCTTGCTGACGGCCCGGACATATAGTATTTGCTTTAATGTCATCGTTTTCACCTCATACTTGCGCTGCTGTCGCAGATGGAGACCTCTCGCCACTGTTTGCCCCAACCGACACCGCCGGAATGGTAATTGTGGGACATCTCCCTGATTTTAGCAGCATTTTTGTTAAAAAGCAACCTCCGGCACTATAAATTAACTTCCCCAAAACCCTGTTTTTACCTGAAAGCCATCGGTCTTACCGATGGCTTTACATCGCTTATTTGTTCTTCAAATTCTACGGGTACAGGCGTATAATGAGTTCACGCAAAATACCACCCATGGAAAAGAACCGGACTGCTTGTCCGTATCAACCAATGGAGGGAGCGACCCTGAAAGGAGGATCCTATGATAGCCGAACACACGCAAACCGCCACCGAGGCCCCCATTGTTTTGCAGTGTGTTGACCTGTGCAAGTGCTATAACGGTGTCGTACAGGCCAGCGATCACATCAATTTCACCTTGCGCCGCGGCGAGGTACACGCCTTTCTGGGGGAAAACGGTGCAGGAAAGAGCACACTGATGAAGATGCTCTACGGCATCGAGCAGCCCGATGAGGGGCAGATGTTCCTTTCCGGCGAGCCAGTGGTGCTGAAAAGCCCTGCTGACGCCATTGCCCACGGCATCGGTATGGTGCACCAGGAGCTGATGCTGATTCCGCACCTGACGGTGGCGGAAAACATTACCCTTGGACAAGAGGTCAGGACCAGAAGCGGACGGCTGAAAAAGCAGGAAGCGTCACGCAGTATCCGGGAGCTGGCCGCTTCCTATGGCTTAGATATAGACCCTGATGCGCTGGTGGACAAACTGACCATTGGGCAGCGCCAGCGAGTGGAGATCGTCAAGCTGCTGTATCGCAAGGCGGACATTTTGATTTTCGACGAGCCCACCGCCCTGCTGACGCCTCAGGAGTCCGACGCGCTGTTTGATGTGCTGCGCCGCCTGCGGGAGCTGGGCAAGTCCACAATTTTCATTACGCATAAGCTGCGGGAGGTCTATCAAATTGCAGACCGCATGACCGTGATCCGGCAGGGCCGGATCATCGGCACCACCACCCCTCAGGAAACCGGTATGGAAAAGCTGACGCAGATGATGGTGGGCAAAACGGTTCCCACCGGGCGCCGTCGGCCCCACCCCATTGGGGAGGAAGCGGTGCTGCAGGTAAAGGGCCTCAGCGTGCAGAGCCGTGGCGGCGCCGCTGTGCAAAATGTTACCTTTTCCATTCGCTCCGGCGAGGTGCTGGGCGTAGCGGGTATCGAGGGCAACGGACAGACGCCTCTGGCGCAGGCCCTTCTGGGCCTTTGCCGCTCCTCCTCCGGCAGCATTCTGCTGGACGGGCGGGAGATCACTGGTCGCACGACCAAGCAGATTCGCGATGCCGGCGTGGGCAGCATTCCCGATGACCGGCAAGGCATGGGCCTCATCCTCAGTATGCGGCTCTTTGAAAATATGCTGCTGAACGCCTACGACGAAAAGCCCTATGCCAAAAGCCCGCTGCTGGAGGACTGGGCGGCCGCCCGCCGTGATGCGCAGGCTAAAATCGCCGATTACAGCATTGCGGCCACCAATGAGTCGGTTGTGGTCGGCACCCTCTCCGGCGGCAATCAACAAAAAATCGTCGTCGCCCGGGAGCTTGACCGGGGCTGCCGGATGCTCATTGCCGCGCAGCCTACCCGGGGCGTTGATATCGCCTCGGCGGATTACATCCAAAGCCGCATTTTGACGGCGGCGGAACAGGGCTGCGCCGTGCTGCTGATCTCCAGCGATTTGGACGAGCTGATCAAGGTCTCAGACCGGATCATGGTGCTGTTCCGTGGGCAGATCATGGGATTTGTGGATGCAGACAATGCCACCCGTGAGGCCTTAGGACGCATGATGCTGGGCGAAGCCCACTGATCGATCCTTTATTGATCCTGCTGCCGATTAAACGGCAGCTTAGAACTAACCAAGGAGGAACTAAGATGAAGTTTACAAATGTGAAAAAGTGGCTGGCCATGTTGCTGGTGGTCTGCTCGATGCTGTCTCTGGCGGCCTGCGGGAAGTCCGACAAGGATTCGACAGGTGACGATTCCGAGAAGGCCACTAAGGTCGCCGTTGTGTTCGCCTCCAGCGGCCTGGGAGACAAGTCCTTTAACGATGCGCTGTATGACGGCATGAAGAAGGCGGAGAGCACCATGGGCATCCAGTGGGTATATTCCGAGCCCAAGGATGACGCCGAGTACGAGGGGCTGATATCCGGCTATGCCGACAGTGGAGACTGCGACCTCATCATCTGCCTGGGCGGCAGCCAGAGCTCCAGCCTGGAAAATGTGGCCCCTAACTATCCGCAGCAGAAGTTTGTGATCCTGGACGCTGTGGTGGAGGGTGACAACATCCGCAGCTACACATGGCGTGATCAGGAGCTGGGCTTTTTGGCCGGCTTCCTGGGTGCCAGCCTGTCCGACACCAATACTCTGGGCTTTATTGGCGCCCACGACATCCCCCTGTGCAATCTGGGCGCTGCCGGTATGATTGCCGGAGCCCACTATGCCAACCCTGACTGCCAGGTGCTGGTGGACTATGCCAACGGCTGGGCAGAGGTCAACGGCTGCTATGAGCTGGCCACATCCATGCATGAGCAGGGCGCCAGCCTGATATACCACACCGCCAGTGCCGGCGGCCTGGGTATCCTCAATGCCGGCAAGGAGAAGAACTTCCTGACCGTCTTCTTTGACGGCAACCTGAATGCGGACGCCCCCCAGACCAACATTGCCAGCGCCATCCGGGACTTCCCCGCTTGCGCCCAGGAAGCGATTCAGGATGTCATTGACGGTAAGTTCACCGCCGGTGCCATTGAAAAGGGTCTGGCAGAGGACAGCCTGTACCTGGATTTTGACGGCTCTGCCTATCAGATCCCCGCTGATGTGATGGAGAAGTACAATGCGGCGGTGGCTGCCATCAAGGACGGCACCATCGTGGTCCCCAGCACCATCGAAGATGCAAAGGTGTGGAAGGCGGCATAAATCGCCAAGCGCACAACACGGGGCTGAAGGCCTATCTGGCCTTCGGCCCCGCACCTTATCGGCAGAGACATATCATCTGCGCAAGGAGGGACACTGTGAAAAAAACAAGGATTCGATTGTCGCTATTTTCGTTGGTTCTGGCGCTGGTGCTGTTCGGTCTGACCATACGGCTTACCGGACGGGATCCTCTGGTCG
>CAJMQD010000126.1 GCA_905215425.1 uncultured bacterium | reverse complement strand
CCTGGCTTTGGCTGTGGTGATCGGTTACTGATCCGTTTAGAGCTGGCCGCCGCAACTGCATGGCGCGACGGCAGGATATTATAAATTTCAAAGATATAGGATGGGACATGCCATGGAAGAAATTCAGAAGCAAATTGCGAATATCGTTTCAGAGCTGATGCCGCAGCTGTGCGCGCTGAGCGACGAAATTTTTGATTACGCCGAGCCGGGCTATGAGGAGTACCGCTCTTCAGCTGCGCTGACAAAGTGGCTGCGAGCCCACGATTTTGAAGTAACCATTCCCTACGCCGGGCTGGATACGGCTTTTTGTGCCGTGTACCGCCACAAGGGAGGGCGGGCTGCCGGAGGGCGCGCAGTAGGATTTTTAGGGGAATATGATGCGCTGCGGGGCCAGGGACATGGCTGCGCCCACCATATGCAGACCCCTGCCATGATCGGCGCGGCAATGGCCCTGCGGGGAGTGCTGGAGTCTTCGGACCAGCCCTTTGAGATCCATGTGATCGGGACGCCCAGCGAGGAGTCGCTGGACGGAGGCAAAAACGAGATGGCCGCCCACGGCGGGTTTGACCATATTGATGTGGCCTTCATGGTGCACGGCAGCACATTGACCCAGCTGGAGACGCCCTCTCTGGCTCTGATCGAGATGGATGTGGAATTTCACGGCAAAACCGCCCACGCGGGTATTGCGCCTTATGCTGGGCGCAGCGCAGTGGATGCGGTGACCATGCTGCAGACAGGGCTTGGGCTCATGCGCAATCACCTCAAGGATTCCAGCCGGGTGAGCAATATTGTGCTGGCTGGGGGGACGGCAGTCAACTCCGTGCCCGATTTTGCCAAGGTTAAGGTAGAGATCCGCCACTCCTCCATGGCGTATCTGGAGAGCGTGGAGCAGTGGACCCGGGAGATTGCCCAGGCTGCTGCCATGGCTACCCAGACACAGGTACAAATTACCCCTGTGGCGCATATTTACAACACCACCATCAATGATGCCATGGGTGCGCTGCTGATGGAGTGTGCAGAAAAATTTGCGTGTGACGGAATTGCTCCGCCCCGGAAGGACTGCGGTTCTACCGATTTCGGCGCGGTGACCCACCGGCTGCCCAGCTGCTGCCTGCGGGTAAAGACCATCGAGACAGATGATCCTCCTCACACGGACGCATGGGTAAAGACCGGGAAAGAGGCGCGGGCTCATCAGGGCATCTATGACGGTGCTGTGTGCTGTGCACTGGCTGCCTTCCGCCTTGTGACGGATGAGGCTGCCTGGCAGGATGTGTACCAGTGTTTCCTTGCGCACCAAAAGGAGAATTGAGGAATGGAAGAACTCTCACGGGAATGCCTGATGGAGACACTGGATGTGTTTTCCGGGCTGAAGCGCATCGGCGGTTCGGAAGATGAGCACCGTGCCTGCGGCTATCTGATCAAGAAGCTGCAGGAATGGGGCATTCCATGCCGCGTGTATGAGTGTGACGGATATGTCTCCACTCCTATAGAAGCGTCAGTTACTGTAGAGGGGATGGATCAGACCTTTGAAGCCCTTCCCCGTTCCTTCTCCGCCCATTGTCCGGACGGAGTGACCGCTCCCTTGTTTTATGATGTCCATGCCCACGACCAGCTGAAGCCCAGACAGGAGCAGGATTGGTACGCGGGGGCGCGGGGCTGCATCGTGATTGGGGACAATTTTTATGAGGACTATGTTCAAAAGCTGCGGGGATACGGTGTAAAGGGCCTGATCCATCTGTGGACCAGCGAGGAGCCTGTGCTTCACTACGAGACGGTCAGCCCTGTGTGGGGCACCGCGGAGCCTGAAAACGGAAAAACCTATCCTGATTTTCCGGTGGTGGGCCTGAGAAGCTGTGACAGAGAATCCATACTGCCCTTGCTGACGCCTGGAGCCTGCAGCCGTACCGCGACGGTGCGCAGCGTACTGCAGTGTGGATGTGTGCGTCTTCAGATCCCTGTAGCCGAGCTGGCCGGTGAAACGCCGGAGTATGTGCTGGTGGGCAGCCACTATGACTCCTGGGATTATGGTGTGACGGATAATGCCACCGGGAATGCCGCTGTGTTGGAACTGGCACGGGTACTGTCCCAGAAGCAGCTGCGGCGGGGTGTCAAAATCGCGTGGTGGCCGGCCCACTCCAACGGACGGTATGCCGGGAGCACTTGGTACTGCGATGAGCAGTTTGAGGACCTGGATGCCCGTTGTGTGGCGCTGGTCAACATGGACTCTCCCGGCTGTATGGGAGCGCAGGAGATCGGGTTTTCCACGTCCGGTGTGGCAGGGGATACCCTTGGGGATATCCTGCGTCGGTGCACCGGGCAGGCTGAGGTGGTGATCCGCCCGCTGGGGCGGGGATCAGACCTGTCATTTTTCGGGCCGCGCATTCCCATCCAGGTGTCCTTTGACTTTTATCAGGCGCCGCCCAACCGTGGCCGCTGGCACTGTGCAGGCAGCGGCGGAGGCTGGTGGTGGCATTCCGTGGAGGATACCATGGATAAGGTGGACCCCCAGCTTCTGATGAGGGATACACGGGTGCTGGTGGAGCTGGTAAAAGAGTTTGCCGATGAAGCGCATCTTCCCTTTGACGCGGCAGGGTGTCTGGCGCAAATGAGAGATACTGTGGCAGACATCCGGACCCATTGCGGCGATGACTTTGATTTCGCTCCTGTAGAACGGGCACTGGAGGAGTTGGACAAGGCCTGTGCCGGGCGTATCTGCTTTTCCAGTGACAGACAGGCGAAGGAGGCAGGAGGCCGGCTGACGAGACTGCTGTGCAGTGCCTGTGATGAATATCACTTTGACAACACATTTGCAGTGGGCCTGCTGCCCGGTCTGCAGCTGGTCAGGGGCAAGCACCGCAACGACCTGCCACCTCAGGAATTTTTGTATTGGCGGACAGCCTTCCGCCGGCAGGTGAACCGCTTTGTATCTGAGTGCACAAGCATTGTCCAAGCACTGAACAGCGACGCGGACAGTGTGGTATGATAGAGAAAGGGGATATGGATTATGCAGACCAATATCAAAGAGTATGACGAATCGTTTGATCTTACCCAGGCACTCCAAAAGAAGGGCACCAAGGAATATGGTTTTATTCATTTGGCCCAGCGGGCCAACGGTTCATGGGTGAATATTCCCATTATGCTGGCGGTGGGCGCCCAGGACGGTCCCACGTTGGTGGTGGATGCCTGCAACCACGGCGACGAGTATGAGGGTACTGAGGGAATTATCAAGACCTTTGAGGGGCTGGATGTATCCAAGATGAAGGGAAGCTTCATTGGAATCCCTGCCCTGAATGCAGAGGCCTTTGCCGAAATGAAGCGCTATAATACCCTGGACTTTGTGCCCCAGGATCTGAATCGCATCTATCCGGGCGGAACCGGCCCCATGACGGCTTATGTGTGCAGCTGGTACTGTGAGAACATCATCAAGAAGGCTGACGCGGTGATCTGCATCCACGGCGGCGGCAACAGCGAGTATCTGGAGCCTGTTGTGCTGTACTGCGGAGAGGAGTCTCCTGTGGCGTATAAGTCCCGTGAAATGGCCCAGTGCTTTGGCTTTAAGGTCTTGTGGAAGAACACCCGCTACGCGGAGAACAGCGGAATTGAGGATGAGTATACCTATCAGATGGGCATTCCCTGCATTACACCCGAGATCGGCGGACAGTGCACCCGCATGTATCAGCGGGATGAGCACAAGCAGATGTTGGAGACCGGAATTCGCAATGTGATGACCCTGCTGGGGATTCTGGAGGGCAGCGTGCCCGCCAATGAGGGCGTACACCACTATGACATTGATTATATCTATAACCGCAACGGCGGGATTCATGTGCCTGTGAAGAAGGCAATGGATTCTGTGCGTAAGGGCGACACGCTTTCCATCATTACGAACCTGTTCGGAGAGGAAGTGGATCGGGTCATTGCTCCCTTTGACGGTGTGGTCATCGGGTACTGGACATATTCTGTCTGTCCTCCTCATGGCTGGGTATACATGGTTGGCAAGCCTGTGGATGGGGAGTAAAGCGCCCAGATCCATGCATCCTGCAAATCGAAGTGCCAGTTGAGTATCCTAGATACGAACAGGGCAGAAGCAGAGTGGGCTGTACATGGCCTGCAGAAATGAAAAAGGGCACCCTTTTGGATGCCCCAGTCTGTCGAAAAAGTCCAGCGAAAGCTGGGCTTTTTCGTTTGTAAACGGGAAAAATGAGTGGTGAGGGATGCTGAAACGGGGAAAAATGGGGCACAATGACCGGGTGTCTGGACATGCTGACAGCCAGCTTAGCTGGTG
>CAJMQD010000125.1 GCA_905215425.1 uncultured bacterium | reverse complement strand
AAATATCCGGGATGGGAATGGCCGACAGCAGAGCTTTCGTGTAGGGATGCACCGGGTTTTCAAACAGTTCATTTGCCGGGGCATACTCCACACAGCGGCCCAGATACATGACCATAATTTCCGAGGAGATGTGCTTCACCACAGACAAATCGTGGGTGATAAACATATAGGTCAAGCCCATTTCATCCTGCAGATCCATCAGCAGGTTCAATATCTGTGCCTGAATGGAAACATCCAGTGCCGAAACCGGCTCATCACACACAATGAACTTGGGGTTGATTGCCAGCGCTCTGGCGATGCAGATACGCTGGCGGCGGCCGCCGTCCAACTCGTGGGGATAGGCATCATATAGCCGCTCAGCCAGACCAACGGTATCCATCAGCTCACGCACACGCTTTTGCAGCGAGGCACGATCCTTGCATATGTGATTGACCTTCAGCGGCGTGGCAATGATCTCCGCCACGGATTTGCGGGGGTTCAGGCTGGAGTAGGGATCCTGAAAGATGATCTGCATGGACTGGCGGTATTTGCGCATCTCACGCTCACTGACATGGGTGATATCCTGTCCGTCAAAGATGATCTGTCCGTCAGTAGGCTCCAGCAGCCGCAACACGGTACGGCCCAGCGTACTCTTTCCGCAGCCGGATTCACCCACAACACCCAGCGTTTTTCCTTGCTGGATGGTTACGCTGATATCGTCCACCGCATGGAGCACACGATCCTTTTTTCCGAAGTACTTCTTCAGATTACGCACTTCCAGCAACGGGGTATTTTCCGTATGGCTCACGTTGTCTCCTCCTTTTTTCCATCCCACCCGTCATACAGATGACAGGCGATGCAGTGGGTCCCGTTTGAATAGATGGCCGGTTCCTGTTCCCGGCAGATATCCATACAATGGGGGCATCTGTCATGGAAATGGCAGCCGGAAGGGAGATTCGACGGGTCGGGCATCAAACCTTCGATAGGTGACAGGCGGCGGGCATCCACCTTCAGGTTAGGAATCGCGCCGAACAGGCCCTTTGTGTAGGGATGGTGCTCCTCAGAGGTGAAAATATCCTCCAATGTACCGCTTTCGATGATTTGACCGGCGTACATCACCGCCACCTTATCGCATACCTGCGCCACGATACCCAGGTCGTGGGTAATCATGATCATCGCTGTTCCCAGCTTGTCGCGCAGATCACTCATCATGGACAGCACCTGCGCCTGAATCGTCACATCCAGTGCGGTAGTGGGTTCATCTGCAATCAGCAGGTCCGGCTGGCAGGACAGCGCCATGGCAATCACCACACGCTGCTTCATGCCGCCAGAGAACTGGTGAGGATACTCGTTTTTACGGGCAGCCGGAATGCCTACCATTTCCAGCACCTCGCCCACACGCTGGTCAATCTGCTCCTGCGACACTTTCTGCCCGTTGCTGTGGTATATGATGGCCTCCGCGATTTGATCGCCCACCGTGGCAACGGGGTTCAGGGAGGTCATAGGATCCTGAAAGATCATGGAAATTTTCTCACCGCGGATCTGGGTGCGCATTTCCTCCTCCGACAGCGTCAGCAGATCGCAGCCCTCGAAGAGGATCTGTCCCTGGTTGATGCAGCCGGTGCGCTCCGGCAACAGCCGAAGGATAGCAAGCGCCGTAGTGGTTTTGCCGGCGCCGGTTTCGCCCACCAGACCCAGTGTCTCACCTTTATTCAGTGTCAGAGAAATGCCGTTCACCGCATGAACCGGATTCTTTCCGGATTTATACAGGACTTCCAGATCTTTGATCTCAAGCAATTTATCCGCCATATCCAGTCCTCCTCATCAGTCCTTCAGTCTCGGATCCATCGCGTCACGCAGTCCGTCACCCAGAAGATTGAACGAAAGCGCTGTCAGCACGATAACGATACCGGGAATAATACAGGTATAGGGTGCGCTGCGCAGAAACTCACGGGCTTCGGAGATCATGGCGCCCCACTCCGGGTTAGGCGGCTGAATGCCCATTCCCAGATAGCTGAGGCTGGAAGCCGTCAGCATAATGCCGGCAATGCCCTGAGTAGAAACAACGATGATCGGGCCAAGGCAGTTAGGAATGATCTCCTTGACAATGATCTGCAAATCGCTCATACCGCAGGCGCGAGCCGCTTCTACATACTCCGCGTCCACGATGCTCAGCACCGTAGAGCGCACGAGCCGACAGTTGCCCGGTACGCAAGCTACCGTCATTGCAACGATCAGACTGACAGCGCTGGCGCCCATGGCCGCCACCACGCAAAGCGCCAGCAGCGTTTCGGGGATTGCCATAAACATATCCGTCAAGCGCATGATAATGCTGTCAGTTGCCTTTCCGAAATAGGCCGCCACCGCGCCCAGCAGACCGCCGATGACCATGCTGGCCACCATGGTCACAATACCAATAAGCAGCGATACACGAGAGCCGAACACCATACGGATGAAAATATCACGGCCGTAAAGATCCGTTCCAAACCAGTGCTCCCACGAAGGAGGACAGTTGCGAAGCTCGATGTTCTGGGTTGTTATCGCAGATTTATCGAACAGCACATCGGCAAAAATGGCCAGCAGGATAATGATTCCCAGCAGCACCAAACTAACCACTGCGCTCTTGTCTCGTACCAGACGGAGCCAAATATCTGCAGCGCGGCTGTGGCGACGCGTGCCCGACACGGCAATGTCGTCCAACTGTTTCTTTTTTTCTGTAGCAAAGGATTTCATGTAGGTCTCCTCCCTCCACCGTTACTTGGCATACTTTGCCTTGATGCGCGGGTCAATAAATGCATAGACCAAATCGACGATCAGCATGATGAGCGCAAAGAACACCGCCAACAGAAGAACACTGGCCAGTACGCTGGGCGTGTCCTTCGCCTTGATGGACAGCACGATCAGTGAGCCCAGTCCCGGCAGGTTAAACACACTTTCCGCAATGACCGAGCCGCCCAGAATAGCGCCGAAGGCGGAACCGATCGTGGTAATAACCGGCAGCAATGCGTTTTTCAAGGCATGGCCATAAATGACCTTCTTTTCCGGCACACCCTTGGAGCGAGCCGTACGAACGTAATCCTGACGAATCTCCTCCAGCATGGTGGAGCGGGTCATACGAAGTACCTTTGAACCGTAGGGAACTCCGACGGTGATGGTGGGCAGGATATAACTCTGCCACGTTAGAGCACCGCCCGCCGGCAGCCACCCCAGATATAGGGCAAACACCAGTATCAGCAGCATCGCCAGCCAGAATGTTGGCATCGCCACTAGGACTGTAGAGGCCACGCGCAGGAAGCTGTCTGCCGGTGAATACTGCTTTACTGCCGAGAGCACCCCTAGCGGCAGGCCCATCACAGTAGCCAGCAGCATTCCCAGAAAGGCCACTTTGATACTGACCGGTAATCTCATGAAAATGTCATCAAACACCGGCTTTCCCGTTCTGTAGGAATTGCCGAAATCCAGTTTGAGAAACGCATCCTTCACATAGTCAAAGAATCTTACCCAAAACGGCTGGTTTAATCCCAATTCCTCTCGCAGCTGTTCCCTCGCCTCAATGGAGGATTCCGGGCCAAGGATACGTACTGCAGGGTCACCCGGCGTAAAATCCATAATTGTGAAGATGATAAGCGTTACTCCCAGCAAAATTGGTATCAGAACCAAAAGACGTTTGACGATGTATTTTGTCATCTGCTGTTCCCCCTTTAAGGTTGTCTCCTGCGTATGTGCTGCATTATAATTATGCAACTCTTGATTTGAATTTCGTCTTCATTATTGTATACACTATGCCCATAGATGTTAACTACCTTTTTATTTTTGCACAATTCGACCAAACAATTCCTTCATCCTTTGTCATAAATATACAACTCCTTCTTACGCATCGTAGCGGCTGTGTGCGCCACATGGGACACAACCTGACTGGACTCTTGTAAAGCAATATATTGATGAGGGCATTACGGGCACATCAGCAGAAAAAAGACCGCAATTCATAAAAATGTTCCGAGATACCAAGGGGATGAATAAATCATCCCCCCGGTTTTGTTTACACTTCGCCCATTGAATAACTTACTTTGCAGTCGTAATATAGCAATTGAAGATGCCTGTTTATTCCGCGACTCAGTAGCCACTACACAGGCCGCCATCCGCGAACAGCGCCAATAAAAAGTTGACACAGCAGCGCAGGTAAAACAACTGATATAAATACGGTCACACAGTCCCTTTGGATTGTGTGACCGTTATTTTTGCCATGCTTTTGCATGGCAAAAATAAGAAATGTGCCATTTCCTCGCCCCTGTGGGGCAACCGGAAA
>CAJMQD010000124.1 GCA_905215425.1 uncultured bacterium | reverse complement strand
GATTAAACCGGACAATCTTCTGCTCTTCTTTTTCTGATTCATAAAAACTACCGTTCCTTTCCGCTCTTCACAGCGTGAGAGAACGCCTTGTATATCCTTCGGAGCCGTTTTTTCCAGAGCCTGTGCTAATTTCTGTTCGATTTCTCTGTCCGTCATAAGGCGTCATCTCCTTTCAGATAAACTCGCATCTTTTTCAACGCTCTGTGATACTTTGACAGGACGGTAGACAGCGGCATCTCCAGCAATCCCGCAATCTCACGGTGCTTCAGGCCCGTGACCGCATGGAGCAGTACAAGTCTCCGCTCCTCCTCGCCCAGGACCGCAAGGGTGTCCTGCAGCAGCAGCTTTTCCTCTTGCGGCAGCCCGGTCTCCCGGTCGGGAATGGCGTTCCATTCCTCATCGTTGAGATTCTCTCTTCGGTCCGCATTCCGCAGCTGCATCAGGCAGAGATTCCGGCAGATCGTCAAGATCCATCCCATCGGTGACCCCGTCGGTCGGTACTGCGCTCCGCGTTCCCATATCTGAACAAACACATCCTGCGTCATATCCTGGGCATCCTGCGGATTTTTCAGGTATGACAGCGCAAGGCCATATACCGCCGTTCGGGTTCGGCCGTACAGGTCCTCCAGCGCGTTACAGTCGCCAGCGGCCACTCCCGAAAGCAGCTGTTCCAGCTCGCGCCTGTTCTCGCCCTGTGCATATTCAGTTTTGGATCTCATCCCAACCAGCATAAGCATCGTTCTCCTGTCATCTATTCAATGCAGCAGAAAGTCCTTTTATTGCGCTCGTTCTTAAATAATTTTTTGTGTTACGGTCAGTCTGTCCCGCTCAATCATTCCGCCCTCCCGGCGGCGGGGCGTGCTTGTCCTCCCCCGGGTCACGGGGGCAGGAGGCAGGGGCAATGGCCCCCTTTCCATACTTGGCCCGGATGGCATCCATGGCTCCGGCCAGCTTCTCCAACCGCTCCCGCTTCTGATCCTGGGCTCCGTGGAACAGATCCATCTGGGCTCCCGCCTCCTCTTGGGGCAGCAAATACAGGGCGGTCACCGTCAGCGCCCGCACCGGGGCGTCCATGCTCCAGCAGCTCCGGGCCAGCTCCCAGGCCGCCTGTCCGATCTCCCGCCCCAGACAGGTGGGCACGCTCAGCCGCCGCTGGCGGCTGATGTCACGGAACCCCGGGTCCCGGATGGCCAGGGATACGCCGCCGCATTTCATCTCGTGCCGCCTCAGGCGGGCGGCCACCTGGTCGGCCAGCATGACGATTCCCGAGCGGATCTCCTCCGCCCCCCTCAGATTCCGGGCAAAGGTCAGCCCGTTTCCGATGGATTTGGGCGGCTCCACCCGGTCAGCCGGAGCCACCGGCGTGCGGTCCAGCCCCTGGGCAAAGTCGTGAAGCTGTGCCCCGTTTTTCCCCAGCAAGGCAAAGAGCGCCTCCCGGTCAAAGGCCGCCAGGTCCCCAATGGTGCGGATCCCAAACTTCTGAAAGGCCGCCGCTGCCGCCCGGCCTACATACAACAAATCGGTGACCGGAAGCGGCCACACCATGGCGCGGAAATTCTCCCGGCTGATCACCGTAGTGGCGTCCGGCTTCTTATAATCGCTGCCCAACTTGGCGAACACCTTATTAAAGGACACTCCCACAGAAATCGTCAGCCCCAACTCCCGCCGCACCCGGTCCCGGATCTCATCGGCCAGAGCCTTGGGGTCACCCCCGAACAGATGGAGGGTGCCTGTCACGTCCAGCCAGCTCTCGTCAATGCCAAAGGGCTCCACCAGGTCGGTATACTGCTGGTAGAGCTGGTTGACTTGGCGGGAAAATGCCCTGTATTTCTCGTGGTGGGCGGGCAGCAGCACCAGCTCCGGACATTTCTCCCTGGCCTGCCACACGGTTTCCGCCGTTTTTACCTGGAAGCGTTTGGCCGGCTCATTTTTTGCCAAAATAATACCGTGGCGGCTTTTAGGGTCTCCGCACACCGCAACAGGCAGATGCCGCAGCTCCGGGTGGTCCAGCAGCTCCACCGAAGCATAGAAGCTATTTAGATCACAGTGAAAAATCACCCGGTCCACGGCCCGGCCCTCCTCTCTCATCGCAGCAGTTTCTTTTTATTGTACTCCGTCCCAGTTAATATGTCAAACTTACGTTCGATTTATTGCTTTCATTTTCTCTTGACAAGCTCGGAAATCCTGTTATACTATGTATATACTATATATACAGTATGTGAGGAAGTCTCTCATCCGGCGTCCGACCCCCAACAGGCAGACAGCCGGAACAGGGACTATTAGGTGCACCAAATGGATATTATTTTAAGCAACACCAGCGGGAAACCCATCTACACCCAAATCACAGATCAGGTGAAGGAGCAGATCATGTCCGGTGCCCTGACGCCGGGGATGGCCATGCCCTCTATGCGCCTGCTGGCCCGCGAACTTCACATCTCCGTCATCACCACCAAGCGGGCCTACGAAGATCTGGAGCGGGAGGGATTTCTGGAAAACATTCCGGGCAAGGGCTGCTTTGTGGCTCCCCAAAATCCAGAGCTGCTGCGGGAAGCCCAATTACGCCGCGTGGAGGAGCATTTGACCCAGGTAGTAGACGAAGCCCGAAAAGGCGGCTTCTCGCTGGCTGAGGTACAGGAAATCTTAAACATATTGTATCAAGGTGAAGATTTATGACAAATTGTATTGAACTGCAGGGGGTATGTAAGTCCTACGGGGACTTTACCTTACAGGATCTCAACCTTACGCTCCCCGGCGGAGCTATCATGGGTCTGATCGGGGAAAACGGCGCGGGCAAGACCACCGCCATCAAATGTATTTTGGGGATGACGCGCCCCGACAGCGGCACTGTCACCGTCCTGGGGCAGCCCATGGGGCCGGACAGCGCAGCGCTCAGGCAGGAGATCGGCGTTGTTTTGGACGAGTGCTTTTTTCACGACACTCTCCGCCCCAAGGACCTGTCTCCCATTCTCGCCCCCATCTACCGCAGCTGGGACAGGGAACTGTACCGGGACTGTCTGGCCCGCTACGGCCTGCCGGAAAATAAGCTGATCCGCGAATTCTCCCGGGGCATGAAAATGAAGCTGTCTCTGGCCGCCGCCCTGGCCCACCGGCCCCGCCTGCTGGTTCTGGACGAGGCCACCGCCGGGCTGGACCCTGTGGTGCGGGACGAGATTTTAGACGAGTTTCTCGCCTTTATCTCCGACGAGGACCACGCCATCCTCATGTCCAGCCACATCACCAGCGACCTGGAGAAGGCGGCGGACTATATCACCTATCTCCACCAAGGGCGCGTCGTGCTGTCCGGGAGCAAGGACGACATCCGGGATCACTACGGCCGTGTGGCCTGCACCGCCGCACAGCTGGAACAGGTCGCGCCCAGCGACCTGCTGCGGGTGCGGAAGAACGCCTTTGGCTGCGAAGGACTCACCCCGGATCGGGCCGCCTTCTGTCAAAAGTATCCCGCACTCCTGGCCGAGCCCCTGTCCCTGGAGGACCTTATGGTACTGATCGAAAAGGGGGAAGCTCTATGACCGGACTGATTTTAAAGGATATCCTTGTGATGCGGAAAAGTCTGAAAACCTACCTGCTTCTGATTCTGTTCTACCTGATCCTCTCTGCTGCAGGCGTTTTTCCCATCTCCTTCTGCCTCAGCTTTATCCAGGTTCTCCTGATGGTTCTCCCTCTGTCCGCCTTTGCCTATGACGAACTGTCCCATTGGGATAAAGCCGTGTTTGCCCTTCCTCTCTCCCGGCAGACAGTGGTCAAGGCCCGATACGGTTTTCTCCTGCTGCTGGTGCTGATCTCCGCCGCCCTGAGCGGACTTCTGTGCATCTTCTTCTCCCTGACGGGGCGGGCAGAGCTGCTGGAGACACTGGCCTCCGTCCTGGCCTGTCTGGGCGTCGGGATGCTGATCCCGGCCTTCATGCTGCCCCTCAACTACAAGCTGGGGCGGGAGCGCGCCCAGCCCTTCCTGTATGTGTTTGTCATCGGCGGCGCCTTGGTCGTCTTTGCCCTGTCCAAGTTCAGCAAATATGGTCTGGTGGACCTCTCTTTCCTCGGCTCCGTCTCAGACAAGCAGGCCTTCCTCCTGTTTGCTCCATTTCCCCTTGTCGGTCTGGCGGCCCTGTGGATCTCCTTCCATATCTCCAGCGCGATCGAAACCCGGAAAGATCTTTGACCTCAATCCCACGCCAACGAAAAAGGCGGCCCCTCCCATATGGGAGGGGCCGCCTCAGCTTGTCAAAAAAGTGGTTTTACCACTTTTGACAAGCTGCAAACATTTTAACTGCGTTAAAATG
>CAJMQD010000123.1 GCA_905215425.1 uncultured bacterium | reverse complement strand
CAGCTCATCGCTGTCCACGCTGGTGGGCAGGTGATGCTTTTCCTTGCCCATTGCCACCTTCACGACCCGGCTGGCGAGGACATTTTCGTCAAACGGTTTGACGAAATAGTACGCAAATCCCTCATCCAGCAATTCCTGGACCATTTCCTCGCTCTGGAACGCACCCGTCACAAAAAACGAGGTGTGCCGCTCGCCTGCGGCGTTGTACTTCTGCTTGACGGCCAGTGCATCCAGCCCCGGCATAAAAGCGTCCAGCAGCACCACCTGCGGCCGCACCGAGAGCATTTTCTGAAGCACCTTCTGTCCGTCCTTTTCGACGACCGTAACTTCCACGCCTTTTTGTTCCAACGCTTCGCGGCAGGCTTCCGTGATCTCTGCGCTGGTATCCGACATCAAAAACCGAATTTTATCCATCGTTCATTCCTCCAAAGTGTGCAGTTCCCTTAACGCTTTTGATTTTACCATATTTTTCCATTGATTTCAACGGTTATTTTTGCCATATTATGGCATCCATTGTCGAATGATGCTTATTCATTTTGACGATTCTGTATCCTGCGCCCTCTGCGCCGCAATTTCGGCCTGTTCCAACATGGTCTGGGCAAAAATTCCGTAGCCGCGTGTCGGGTCGTTGACCAGAACATGGGTCACTGCTCCCACCAGCCGCCCGTTCTGCACGATGGGGCTCCCGCTCATCCCCTGCACGATGCCGCCCGTCTGCGCCAGAAGCGCCGGGTCTGTCACCCGCAGGACCATGTTCCGTTTGGGGTCTGCGTCGCTGATCCGTTCGATCCGGACCTGATAAGGGCGCGGCGTCTCACCGGACACCGTAGACCAGATCTCTGCATTGCCCGTTGTGACCTCCTGCGCAAAGGCGACCTCCATGCGCTGCCCGGCGAACTGTGTGCGGGTGGTGCCGTATACGCCGTTTTCCCCATTGATGCGGATGCTCCCGATGGCCCGGTTGCCTAGAAAGTGCCCTTTCAGTTCGCCGGGGCTTCCTGCTGTTCCTTTGCTGCAGCCGGTGATCTCGCAGGGGACGATCTCACCTGTGCGCAGTGCAATGCTCTCGCCGGTGTCGCTGTCGCTGATGGGGTGGCCAAGCCCTGCAAAAATGCCCCGTGCATCGTCTGCGAAGGTTAGCGTCCCGACACCGGCCGAAGAGTCGCGCACCCACATCCCGGCCCGCCACTGCCCTGCCGCCGCATCCCAGACCGGCACAAGCGTCGTGCGGAGCTGCTCTCCGTTCCGGATATACACGACCTCCACCGCCTGCCCCTGCGCTGCTTCCAGCGCCGCTTTGACGGCGTCATTGTCCTCCGTCACGGTCGTGCCAATGCGGATGACCCGGTCGCCCAGGCGCAGCCCGGCTTCCTTTGCCGGATTGGCCGTGCCGCCGCTGGGGCGTTCCACGTCCGAAAAGCCGACCACCAGCGCCCCCTCCGAGAACATCTTCACCCCGAACGGCGTCCCGCAGACCGTCACCTGCATCCGCTCGGTAACGATCGTCCGGATGGTCTTGATCGGCAGCCAGCCGCCCAGCGAGAGGGTCGTCTGGTAGCTTCCCACCGCGCGGGTGCTGGCGACATTCTGGCTTCCGTGCGCCCCCAGCGGCTCCACATAAGAAAAGCGGGGCAGCGCCAGAACCTCGCCCGGCGTCAGATAGACGCGGTCCGGCAGACGGCTGTACAGCCACGCCAGCGCAGCGACCGGCAGCAGTGCCAGCCATGCTGCCGCCTGCTTTGCCCGCTTCCAGCCCTTTCGGTGCGCTCGGTCCTGCTGTTTCACGTTCGCCATCTCCCCGGAATCTTTTTTGCTCGTATGCGCCGCGCGGGATGTGATTATAAAATTGTGCCGCAGGAATTGACTTTTGGGTGCAAACTTGATACACTTAATAAGCTCCGTGCGGAAGTGGCGGAACGGCAGACGCGCTGGTTTTAGGCACCAGTTCCATCGGAGTGAGGGTTCAAGTCCCTTCTTCCGCATAAAAAAGGCTCCATCGAACGGTTTCTCGTTTGGTGGAGCCTTTTTACGTTTGCCTCTGTTCTTGTTTTTTACCACTTTTCTACCACTTTTTGACGACTTTGGGAGCGTCAGAAGCCGTTAAAACCGCTGGCATTCGTTCGTATCTGCACATTCCAAAACAAGCAAAAACCCGCATGAGCGCTTGATTTTCAAGCATTCATGCGGGTTTTTCATCTGGTGCGAAGGAGGGGATTTGAACCCCCAAGGATAAACCACACGCACCTCAAACGTGCGCGTCTGCCAGTTCCGCCACCTTCGCATACATCGGTGGTGCGTCCTGCGGTTTTGAGGTTGAAACCGTTGTGCGGACTGCTTGAGTATATTATCATATTGCTCCTGGAAAGTCAAGCTTTTTCATAGATTTTTTTGGTGCTCATATCCTATAAAAGACCCTTTGAAACAAGAAACAACTTACAAAGGAGGATTTTGGAGATGCGGTTTTCCAAAAAGAATTTTCTGCTCGGTGCAGCACTGTTGTTCTTAGGCACGGCGCTTGGGTTTGGCCTCGGGAATTGCTTTGGTGCGGCGCCGCTCATTGGCTGCCGGGAGAACGATTTGACCCCCGTGCCGGACACGGAATTCCTCACACCTGCCCCCAGCTCTGAGCCCGCTGTCTCACAGCCGCCTGCACCACCTGAAAAATGGGTCTGCCTGACTTTTGACGACGGCCCCAGCAAAACAACGCCCGCGGTGCTGGAGGCTCTGAACAATGCAGGGGTCAAAGCGACATTTTTTGTCGTTGCCACGGGCTACAACGAAAAATATCTGCCATTGTTGGCGGAAGCATCCGCCGCCGGGCACCAAATCGCGCTCCACTCCGCCTCCCACGAATACAGCGACATCTACCGCGGCTCTGATGCCTACTGGCAGGACATTGCCCTGCTGAAACAGCGCGTCAGTCCTTACATCAACTCCGAGAGCATTCGATATCTGCGCTTTCCGGGCGGAAGTACCAATACCGTCAGCCGCCGTTATGGCGGAAAAGGGCTGATGAAACAATTAAAATCCGAAGTGGAACAGAAAGGCTACCAGTGGGTAGACTGGAATGTCTGCGCGGAGGATGCTGTGGGCGGCAAGCCCAGTGCCAGCACTATTTTTCGCAATGTCGTGCGGGAAACGGGCGAGCAGACACAGTGTATTGTTCTGATGCACGACTCCTCTTCTACCCGCACTACGGCGGAAGCGTTGCCGGATATCATCCGGTGGTATCAGGATCAGGGGTTCACATTCTGCCGCGTAGAACAAGTGCTCCCAACACCATAGCGGCCACAGCCACAGGGAGCAGCCGCCGCAGCCAGCGCAGCAGGCGTTCCCGCCTTGGCGGGAGTCCCGTTTGGAGAGATTCCGGGAAGAATGCTTCGCAGCAAACAGAATCGCAATAACGTCCCTGCCCGCGCCATGCCTTATATCAGATGCCGTTCCACTCAAACTCCGGGTACATTCCCCCTTTTGTGATGCGGATGGGGCTTCCCTGAGCTTCCCCATAGCGCAGCAGTACGGCAGCAAAATCCTCCGGGGTGTTGATGGACTGTTCCGATACGATGGAAAAGCGCTTTTTCTGCTCGTTTTCTGCCACGGTACGGTAATCCCTGAGCCAGCCGGAGAAAAATCCACCCGGCTCCTGCGGGTCCTGCATCCGTTTCAGGCAATCATCCACATCCAGCTGATCCACCTGAGGAGCCTGTTGGGTCAGCTCTGCGCAAAAGCGGATCGACCCCGCCAGCTGCGCTGCCTGCTGCTCCAGTACCGTCTGCTGCGCCCGAAGCGCTTCGGTCAGCGGCTGTTCCCCGTTGAGGACCCTCTGTATTACGGGCAGCGGCATATCCAGCATCCGAAGCATCCGAATCAGTTTCAGGGTCCGGATATCCTCGGCGGTATAATCCCGGTAGGCGTTGCCCCGGTTACGGGCAGGGGTCATCAGCCCTTCTTTTTCGTAGAAGCGGATGTTGGGGCTGGAAACTCCACTCTGTTCCGCAGCCTGTTTGATGTTCATTTGCTTCACCTCCGCCCTTACACTACACCATAAAGTCGGTTGAAGGTCAAGCATTTTTCAAAAAATGGTGCAAAAACGCCCCGAAGAGCACGGATCTCTTCGGGGCGTTGTGGGGTTTCCGGGATTACTGCTGTGCGTTGTTGAACAGCGCAAAGGCACGGTAAGCCATGTACAGGTCGGTCTTGTGGATGATCTCGAACGGAGAGTGCATGGAGAGCACGGGCACGCCGATGTCAATGACGGGGATGCCGCGGTTTGCCACATACTTGGCAATGGTGCCGCCGCCGCCCAGATCCAGA
>CAJMQD010000122.1 GCA_905215425.1 uncultured bacterium | reverse complement strand
AGTCTGCGGACTGGCTCGCAATGACAAAGCCCTTAACTTAATGGCATTGCTGTCAGAAAGAGAGATCATCCATGAAACAAGGCAACTCTGTGATCACCCTGGTCATGATCCTGCTGGCCGCCGCGCTGACGACCTATCTGGGCTTCTATGCGTGGAACACCTTCAACGTCTCTTACACCAGCACCGTGGCCTACGCTTACACCAATAACGACAGCGTAGAGGCCGACGGCCTTCTGGTGCGGCAGGAGCAGGTCCTGCCCAGCCACAGCGGCATCGTGGATCTGGCCCGCAGCGAGGGAGAAAAGGTGGCCGCAGGCAAGACGGTGGCTCTGGTCTATCGGGACGGAGCCGCCCAATCCGCCCAAAATCAGCAGGAGGAGCTGACCCGGGACATCGAGGTTTTGGAATACGCCATCCAGTCCGGCGGCGACGTGTCCTCTACGGCCCGGCTGGATGAGAACATTTTGCAGTCCCTGGTCACCCTGCGCTCCGCCACCGCCCTGGACAATTACTCCCGTCTGGAGGACCAGGTGATCCAGCTGAAGAGCGCGGTGCTCAAGCGGGACCTGACTTACGGCACGGGGATCACCTCGTCCGACCTGACCGCCCATCTTCAGGCGCTGAAGCTCCAGCTGTCCGCCCTGAAGCAGCAGTCCGGCAGCGCCACAACCCGCATTGTCGCCCCTGTCTCCGGCGTATTTTCCGCCCAGACAGACGGCTGCGAGGATATGACGCCCCAGCAGCTGCTGACCATGGATTACCGTCAGCTGTCCGGGCTGATCGCCTCCGCCTCTCCCACCCCCCAATCCGGCGGCTCCGGCAAGCTGATCACCAGCGACCGCTGGTATCTGGCCGTCCCCCTCTCCCCGGAAACCGGCCTGCGTTTAGAGCATCTCAGCTCGATCTTGGTGCGCTTTACCGGCGACTTCACGCAGGATGTGACCATGAAGGTAGACAGAGTGGTCAGCGATGAGACAGGGGCGGCAGCAATCCTGTCCAGCGATGAATATCTGTCCAGCACCACCCTTCTCCGCCGACAGACGGTGGAGCTGATCTTCGACAGCTCCTACGGCATCCGCGTCCCCAAGGCCTGTCTGCGCATGGAGAGCGAGGAGGTCACAAAGCCCGACTCCAGTCAGACCGAGACGGTGAACCACCTGGGCGTATACGCCATTGTAAACGGGCGGGCCGTATTCAAGGAGGCCGAGGTGATCAGCGAGGGGGCGGACTTCTACGTTCTGCGCTCCGTCACCACCGGGAAAAACGCTCTGCGGGCGGGGGACGAGCTGGTGCTGCGGGGCACCGGCATCTTCAACGGAAAGCTGATGGAGTATTAAGCCGGCCCCTTTGAATCGCCTGAATCCCCTTATTTTTCGGGACAAGTAGTATATTCCGGTATTTATATTACCATTTGTATCTATATGATCCACATAAGAGACAGAAAGAAGGCATTTTTATGGATCTGACAGAACACATCCGCAAGGTGCAGGCCACTATGGCTCAGGCCGCTGTGAACGCCGGGCGCGACCCCGGAGAGATCACTCTGTGCGCGGCCACCAAAGTGCAGACAGACGACACCATCCGGGCGGCCATCGCCGCCGGAGTCCCCGTCTGCGGCGAAAACCGGGTTCAGGAGCTCACCGCCCATCTGGAGCACAACGCCTATGAGGGGGCCCGGGTCCATTTTATCGGCCACCTTCAGACCAACAAGGTCAAGCAGGTGGTGGGAAAGGTGGAGCTGATCCACTCTGTGGACTCCCTTCGCCTGCTGCAGGCCATCAACAATCAGGCGGACAAGCTGGGGCTGATCCAGGACTTTTTGCTGGAAGTCAACATCGCCGGCGAGGAGAGCAAAGGGGGCTGCACCCCCGAGCTGGCCTGGGAGCTGGCCCGGCAATCCGCCCAACTGGACCACGTCCGCTTCCGCGGGCTTATGGCCATCCCCCCTGTCTCCACTGTCCCCGGGGAAAATCGCCCCTGGTTCCGGGCAATGCATCAGCTTTTTGTTGACATAAAGGAGAAAATGTCGGATAATCAAGGTGATATTACATACCTGTCCATGGGAATGAGCGGCGACTACGCAGACGCCATTGCCGAGGGCTCCACCCTGATCCGGGTGGGTACCGCCCTATTTGGTCCCCGGCCGCCCATGGTCCCCCGGAAGTGATTCCGGAAGAAGGGGATACCAAAGAGAAAAGAGGATTTATGAGTATGGGATTTTTAGATGAATTCAAGCGTCTGGCTCACCCTTACGAGGATGAAGAGGATGACGATTTCGAGGACTTCGAGCCCGCCCCCCGTCCCGCAGAGCGCCGGACCCGGGCCGACCGGGACGACCGCTCCGAGCGGCTGGAGCGCCCCGAACGGATCGCCCGCGGGGACAACTACGGCGTATCCGCCGAGGAGTCTGAGCGCCGGGGCAACAAGGTGGTAAATATCCGCGCCGCCACCCAGCTGCAGGTGGTGCTGGTCAAGCCTGACAAGTTTGAAAATGCCTCCGAGATCGCCGACCACCTGCGGGAGAAGCGCACCGTGGTGCTGAACCTGGAGTCCACCAACAAGGAGATCGCCCGCCGTCTGCTGGACTTCCTGTCCGGCGTGGCCTATGCCAACGAGGGCAAGATCAAAAAGGTGGCTATTTCGACCTATATTATCACCCCCTATAACGTGGACCTGCTGGGGGATCTGATTGACGAGTTGGAGAACAACGGGCTGTATTTCTAAGTAGAACGCCGGACGGCCACAGGCCGCCCCTACGGCGTGTAATGTTCCGTAATACCCGTAGGGGCCGCCCCATGTGGCGGCCCGCGGGCGGATGATATCCGCCCCTACGGTGTGTTACGTTCATTGTTGCAATTTTGTAGGGCCCGATGATCCCTACCCCCTCTGGCCTCCGGCCATCTTCCCCTGACAGGGGGAGTTGGCCCCATCGGGCCATTACACGTATCAATAACGCCCCCTCATCCAGCCCTGCGGGCCACCTTCCCCCCTGGGTGGGGAAGGCTTTTGGGGGTGCGTTTTACAGGCTTCCCCCCTTAGGGGGGAAGCTGTCGAGCGAAGCGAGACTGATGAGGGGGCATAGGGGCGGCCCGCTGTAGGGCGCGATGACCCGGCGCGCCGCAAAAGTCCCCTCATCCGGCCCTACAAACTTCTCCATGCCATTTTACACCCCTGCATCCAAAACAAAGGAGGTTATTTTCATGCTTACTCCCCAGGAGGTATCGGAACGCGTATTCCCCAAAGCTTCCTTTGGCGGCTATAACATGGCCCAGGTGGATGAATTTCTGGACCTGCTGACCGAGGATTACTCCACCCTGTACAGCGAAAACGCAGTTCTGAAAAGCAAAATGAAGGTTTTAGTGGACAAGGTTGAGGAATACCGCTCCACAGAAAATGCCATGCGAAAGGCCCTGATGACCGCTCAGCGCATGGCCGACGACACGGTGAAGGAGGCCCAGCAGCGCCGGGACGAGATTATCCGTCAGGCTGAGCAGCAGCGGGACGAGATGCTCACCCATGCAGAGGAGCGGGCCCGCGCCCAGATCCAGGAGCTGGGCCGCCAGGTGGAGACAGAGCAGTACCGCCTGTCCGAGGCCCAGAAGACCACCACAGAGTATGTCCAGCGCATGAAGGAGATGCACAGCAAGGCCATCGCCTACCTGGACAGCCTGAGCGAGCTGCTGCCCCCTCAGCAGGAACAGGCCCAGGCGGAGTCCGCCGAACAGCCCCAGGAGGATCCGGTGGACGAGGCCGTCTCTGACATCGACGAGAGTGTACAGCGCCTTCTGGCCAAGGCCATGGACGATGTGGCCGCCGAACAGGCCCGTGAGGAGCAGTCCGCCGCCAACGAAGAGGAGGACACCATCCCCCTGCCCGACGTCAAGGCCGCCCAGGAGGATGAGGAGGAAGAAAAAGTCTCCTCCCGGATTGATTTCGGCAGCCTGCAATTTGGCCGCGACTACGAGATCAAATAAAATTCATCCCGTTCCCCCAGTCCGAATAAACCGGACTGGGGTTCTTTTTTGCCTGAGACGGTGACCGGCCCTACGGCGATGCCGCCAACGAATGATACCCTCCGTAGGGGCCGGTGTCCTCACCGGCCCGCAAGCGGCCACAGGCCGGTCCTACAATGCATAACATCCGTTCACCATATCCCGTAGGGCCCGATGCCCCATCGGGCCAATTTGCGGAGCATTTCATCTGCCGTGCGTAGGGCGCAACGACCGAAGTTTGCCTTTTACCTGTCCCGTGGTCCCGACTTTCGGAGAAGGACGGGGATATTTCGCCCCCGGGCGAGGTACTTTCCATGGATGGAAAGTACCCAAAGA
>CAJMQD010000121.1 GCA_905215425.1 uncultured bacterium | reverse complement strand
CTGAGTAAGCGGAACCCATTGTAATAGGACAAAGCGCCCCCATTGCTCCTTTGAGCGATGGGGGCGCTTTTTGGTGAGGCACGCCCTCTCAGTCTCGCATTCGCTCGACAGCTCCCCCGAGGGGGGAGCCAACGCATCTGCAATGGAAACGGGAGCTTTGGGCAGGCTTTTGGGCGGTAAATGCCGCTGAAGGTCGAGCCGCAATTGGCTCTCCCTTTGGGAGAGCTGGCAAAGCCGTCAAGCTTTGACTGAGAGGGCTCCGAAAACTTTTTTCAAAAAATCTCGAAAAAAAGTGAAAGGAATCTGCGTTTCATGTATTATAGAGAGTGAAACTGCGAATAGACAACGCAAAACGGCGAGATATATCAATGCGGCGGGGCGTGCGGATAAGTTAGACTGCGCTACTCCCCGCGATATATTACGGCGGTTCATAACTTGCTGTATATCGCAGAATATTTTGTCCGAAAAGGGGAAGAAAAATAAAATTTCACTATTGAAAATGCCGGGTGTACATGCTATAATTAATAATGGGTATATCTGGAAAAAATAACTTGCCGAGAGAAAGAAGGCCGACAAAGGTTGGATATCTTTCTCCTCGGCTTTGCCAAAAATACTATGATGCAGGGAGGGCTCCACTGTGCGGAAAAATCATCACGGAAAAAAAGATAGGCTGGTGAAGCGCGTTTTTGCGCTTTGTCTGGCGCTTGCGGTCATCTGCACCTGCCTTGTGCCGGTGTTTGCAACCGAGTACAAGGAAGTTGTTGATTCCGGCAACGAAGAAGTTGCCGGTTTCGGCGACGATTTCCCTGCCGTGGACGACGGCGAGCCGCGCGAAGTATACGATGACAGCGAAGCTGCCGGTTTTGGCGGGGACGAAGTTGCCACCCGGCCTGTGGAAGGCGGCGAGGACAACCTCGACGGCGGCCCCAACGTTAAGGAAACAGAGTGGGGCACCGTCATTGAGTACGACACCAGCACCAGCACCGACTCCAGCTCCAGCACCGTGACCCAGTGGTCCGGCGAGGACGACGTGGTGGAAAAGCCTGATGACAAAGTGGTCGTTTCCGGCGACGAGATCAAAAAGCTGCAGGATATGGTGGTCTACCGCTTCTGGCTGAAGGAGCTGAACGCCAACGACCTGAAGGACATTACCGCTCAGGCACAGATCAACAATATGACGGAGAGCGAGTATCTGGCCCGGAACGGTGAGGTTCTGTGGAACCTGTACTTCATTCAGGCTGTGCCCCGGGCAGAGACCATTGCGGATTACAGCAGCTACATCGAGAACCCCTCCTCCAACCGGGACCCCAAGGGCGAACTGCGGCTGTTTGACTACTGGTACACGCTGGACGAGTTTGGCAACCGGGTGCGCCTGAACCTCACCGACCCCACCAGCAACATTCTGGACGACAAGACCACCACCGTGAACGTCTACGCCGCATGGAAGGACGGTACCGTTGGCTCCGATGAGGAAAAGCCCGTGGATCACGAGGATCTGGTGGACAAGAACCCCGTGCCTGTGGATCTGGAAACCAAGGCTTCTGCTTCCTACGAGGACGAGGAAGGTAACCCGAAAACCACAACCCTGCCGGTGGAGGTGAAAAACCTGCCCTCTGCCGCAGATCACCTCAGCGTCATCCACATGGGTTATGATGATGTGGGGGACTTCTACGAGAACCACTTGGATGCTTTTGGGGATATGGCTCCCATTCTGGGCCTGAAGATCTCCCCCAAGAACGCCAAGGGCGAAACGGTGCAGCCTGCCAAGGGTGAAAAGGCCACCGTTACCGTCTCCGGTCTGGACAAACTGCCGGAAATGGAAGGTGCAACTGCCGACACGCTGAAAGTGCTCCACGAGACCTCTGATGGCAATGTGGAGATTCTGGATGTCCTTACTTATACCAACGGCACCCTGACCTTCGAGACCTCCAGCTTCAGCCCCTTTGTGGTTGTACGGACGGATGGGTATGCAGTTAATACGCTGGATATCAATAACATCACAGATGTTTCTATCAAGGACGATATTGCAAACAGTGGCCACTACGTTCTGAAAATCACTGCGGACGGCAAGGATTATGAAGGCGCAGAAGCAGGAACGTTGCTAAAAAAGAATGGCTTTACTGTGACCTGGAAGAAGGGTGGTACTGTTGTTGACCGCCTTGAGATAACAAATGGTGTTTATAGCCGTGAAGAAAATGGCGGCTGGGTTGATGTCGTCTACACGGATGGCGCTAATTTGACTTATACTGTGACCATTGCTAAAGACACTCAAAGCCAAAAAGCTAGTTTGACGGTTAATTATAACGATGAGCTGAAAAATGGTGGCTTTGAAGATGAGCACAGTAATGGTACAGATCAGATCAACGCTGATGCGGCTCCTAAGCTGGTGTGGAAGACAACTGCAATAACTGATGGTCAACACAAAATCGAAATTGGCAATGCTGATGAGAATCTTCCGATGACATCGGTCTATGAGCTACAAGCAAATGGCAATAAATGGAAAAATGTAGAGTTGTCTAGAACGGCAAAAGCGTATGGTTGTGCAAGTGCAAATAATGGTGTCCAGTTTGCAGAGCTAAATGCTGAAGGCGCAGGTGCTCTATATCAGGATGTTTTGACAAAGCCGGGCCAACAAATGAATTGGCGTTTCTACCATAGAGCGCGTACGCGCAGAGGTTATAAAGACCAGTCCAGTAGTGTTATTCAGAGTGGAAGTGACACAATGGCCATGGTGATCGCACCACTTGAACTTGTGAAAGATGTTACTACACAGGATCAGTTGGAAGCCCTGCTTGCTAGGTGTCCAAATAAAAATGGCGAAAATCCCATTACAGAGAATAAGAAAACTTACACAGTTTATGTATACGAGGCAACGGCTGCTATCAAGGATTTATCTGGTACTAGGAAATGGAATGGGGTCAATTGGTATGCTAAATATTCCACTTCTAGCTGGACGGAGAGTAACGGAACCTATACGATTCCGAAGGGCCAATATTTGACCCGATTCTTCTTTGCAGCAATTTCTACTGCTTCTGACGACGACCAGACTAACCAGACTAAGACTATGGGTAACTTGCTGGATGATGTCTGGTTCAGCCAGAACGTTGCACCGCCAACTTCCGGCACAGGCCGTGTTACTGTTACCAAGAAGTTCTATGGTTTGACAGAGGAAGAAGCTAAGACATTAGGGAATAGCGGTTTCATTTCTTATAACCGAAGTGTGGCTCATCGTGGTATTGCTGACCAGGCGCTGACAGCGGTTGATTTTAGTGGTGATATTTGGACGAACGGCTATGATGATGAGAATGGACCTTATGTTTCTGTAAGCCATGTGTTCGATGAAGTTGTTGAAGCAAATACGGATTACACATATTATTTCAAAGAAGATGTCAAGAAGGCTGATGTTAATGGTTACGACTTGACAAGAACCCTTGTAGATGGTGCCGAAGGCGTAACTGCTGGTAGTGTGACCATGAATAAGGAACACAGCAACCAGTCTATAACCTTCTCGAACTTCTACGAGAAGAAGACCGCTGATGTTAGTATTTCCAAAATTGTCACCGGCCTGATGGGTGATACCAACAAGGAATTTACCTTTAATGTGAGCATCACGCAGAACGGTGCTGCTTGCACCGGTGTGACAGCCAAGAAGAATGACGCGGCTGTTTCCTTGCAGAACAGCTTCACCCTGAAGCACGGCGAGATTGTGACGCTGGAAAATGTGCCCATTGGTGCTACCATCACGGTAACGGAAAGTGCTCCCGGTGAACACTATAATGTCTCTGCCACCGGACATAGCGATGAGCAGAACGGTAGGGACAATGTAACCTTTACCTATGTTGCAGCTGCCAACACCGACACAGCCAGTGATGCAGACGAAGCCGACCTGATGCTCCTGAGCATGGATGAGGGCACGGCAGTGGATGCTGACGGTGACGCAGTGGCCTATGATTCTGGAATCAAAGTGGATAACAACCAGATCATTGTCACCAACCATGCAACCCTCAAACCCGACACCGGTGTCCTCCTCGACACCCTGCCTTACATCGTCATCCTTGCTGTGGTAGCTGGCGGCGTGGCCCTGCTGATGCTGCGCAAGCACCGTAAGGAAGATGACTAAAGGGGGCTGACCGCATGGCGAAGAAGAAAGCGCCCCAGCGGCTGGCCGGTGCAGAGGAAACCTGTATCAGCCCGGAGCAGGAAGCGATCATCCGGTGGTTCCGGACGGTGAAATTCCGCAAGAACCTGCTGGGCGGCGTGGACGAAGCGGCAATGTGGAAGAAGCTGGAAGAGCTTTATGCCCTGTACGAAGCCGCCATCCGCGCCGAGCGCAC
>CAJMQD010000120.1 GCA_905215425.1 uncultured bacterium | reverse complement strand
GAAACGCTTCATTTGGTAAAGTTGCTGTTTTAGCAAAGAGAAATCAGTGGATATTGCAACATATCGCCGGTTTTCGAGCTCATCATAACAAGAAAAAGCCTTTTTGTGAAATACAAAAAAACCGCATGGCCGTTCGCTTATTTACGAACAGTCATGCGGCTTTTACTTTCTTGGATGAGTTCTGCTGTGTTCTCTGTGCGGATAGGGCTCCCCTTAATCTTTGATCCAAGTCATGATGCGGTGATAGAACTCCTGCACAATGGGAGAAAAGACCCGGCCGCGCTTCCAATAGAGCGTGATGGTGCGCAAGGCGAAGGAATCTGTAATGGGGATGGCTTCCAGTCCGGCATAGGGCTGGAAAATATCTTTTTGAATCGGGGTGATGGCAACTCCTTCTCCACTGCGGACCAGGCCGGGGCGGACATCGCTTTCACATTCAAAGACGCGGTTCATTTTAACGCCGGCCTGCTCGAACAGGCGATCACAAAAAATGCGGAAGGACAGCCCCTCGGACAGGTCGATGTAGGGCTCATGTTCGATCTCCTTCAAGGTGATGCTCTTTCTGCCGGCCAGGTGGGAGTCCTGGCTGACACACAGGCATAGGCCGGAGGTGTTGATATCCGCGCTGCACAACGCCTTATCCACCAGGTCTCCTGCGCCGGTGATGACAAAATCCAAAGATCCGTTCAGCAAACGCTGCCGATATGTCTTCAGGTCTTCGGGTTTGAATTGAATATACACATCGGGATGATCTTTTCGAAAGTCCCGGATGAAATCCTTCCAGATAATACTGTGAGAGGCGGCTAAGGAAATGTGGTTTTCTTTTTCGTGCTGAACCTGTTCCGCCGCTTTGCGGCCCTGCTCAAGCTCGAGCAAGGCGGCATGAATGTGGCGGAGATAGGCTGCGCCTGCTCGATTGAGTTGAATCTTCCCTTTATCCCGGTCAAACAGAGGGACACCGACCTCTTTTTCCAGCTTTGTGATGGCCGCAGACAAGGTAGATTGCGAGATGAACAGCTTTTCTGCTGTACTGGTCAGGGAGCCGCCCTTTGCCAGGGCACAGAAATACTGCAGCTGCAGCAGGGAAATCATGGCACTTGTCCTCCTGTATACCGTGTTTTTTTCTATTATATCAGAAAGCGAAAGCTTTTTCATCCCGGCTTAAAAGAAAGTTTCAACCCGAACTTCCACTTGACAAACTATACAGCACGCTGTAAAATTTCGGATGCACAGCGTGCTGTATTTATCTCTGTAAGGGAGGTAGAATCCATGGATTCCGAAACGGAAAATAAGCTGGCCAGATTGCTGCTGAATCTGTCCAACACCATCATACAAAACAGAAACCGACACTTGCAGGCCCTGGGGCTGACCGCCTCTCAAGCGGACTGTCTGCAATACTTTCTGGCCAACGAGGGCACGTCGATCAGCGACCTGAAGAACGCGATGGACATCACCCACCAGACGGCCTGGGGCATCGTCCAGCGGATGGAGGCCCACGGCTGGGTTCGCTTGCAGCGGTCTGACGAGGACCGGCGGCGGCAAGTGGTGATCCCGACGGCCAGCGGCCGCCGCCTGGGGGAGCTGATGATGCGCAACCGGGAGCGGACCGGAAGCCTGCTGCTGCGGGGGATGACCGAGGAGGAGCAGCAAAAGTTCTACCACTTGGCCGCTCAGGCTTATGAAAATGTAAAAACAGATTGGGGGCCTGAACGCTATGGCGTCAATCAGTAAAGACAAGACCTATGTATTTGAGGCAATGCCCGTACGTCAGGCGGTATGGAAGCAGGCGTTGCCCGCCATTGCCAGTCAGATGGTGGTGCTGATCTATAATCTGGCAGACACCTATTTCGTGGGAATGCTGGACGATCCCATCCAAACCGCGGCGGTAACGGTAGCCTTCCCCTCCTTCCTGATGCTGACCGCGATCTCGAACTTATTCGGTGTGGGCGGAGCCAGCCGGGTGGCCCAGTCTCTGGGAGAGAAGCGGGCGGATCGGGCGGCGCAGATCTCGGCCATCTCCTTCTGGGGGGGCGTATGCTGCGCGATCCTCTACTCCCTGCTGTTTTTGGGGATCGCACACCCGATCCTGACCCTGTGCGGGGCGAAGGCGGACACCTATGCCACTGCCCGGAGCTACGCCCAGTGGGTCATCGTGTTCGGCGCCTTGCCCACCATTATGAACACCCTTCTGGCCAATCTGACCCGGGCAGAGGGAAATGCAAACCGTGCATTCTGGGGCGTGACCATGGGCGGTATCCTGAATATCATCCTGGATCCGCTGTTTATCCTGCCCCAATTCCTAGGATTGGGCGCAATAGGGGCCGGCATTGCCACCATGCTGTCCAACCTGACCGCCGCCCTGTTCCTGCTGGGCAACATTCTGTTCAACCAAACCAGCACCGTCCTGCGGGTGGACCCCAAGCTGCTGCGGTATACCAGGGAACATGTGGGCCGCATCCTGGCCATCGGCTTCCCCTCGGCCCTCCAGATCGGACTGACCGCGGTGGCGGTGGCCGCGCAGGCCAAATTTGTCTCCAAATATGCCACGCAGGCGGTGGCCGGACTGGGCATTGCCAAAAAGATCGACAACCTGCCCCTGTACTTTTCCATCGGCCTGGCCAATGGCCTGCTGCCTCTGCTGGCGTATAACTACTCCTCCGGCGACCAGCAGCGCCGCCGGGACGCTCTGCGGGTGGGCTGCACCATCTCGTTAAGCTTCTGCCTGATCACTCTGGTAGTCTTTGAGGTGTTTGCCCCACAGTGCACTGCCCTGTTTATCGATGATCCGGATACCATCCGGTATGGCGCGGCCTTCCTCCGGCGGCTCATGGTGTCCATGCCCTTTATGTCGCTGTGCTATCCCCTGATCATCCACTTCCAAGCCATTGGCAAGGTGCGGCAGTCTCTGATCTGCTCGATCCTCCGAAAGGGCGTATTGGATATCCCCCTGCTGTTTTTGATGGATCGCCTGTTCCCGCTGTACGGCTGTATGTGGGTGCAGACCATGGTGGATGTCATCTCCCTGACGGCGGTGATCTACTTCTGCCGCGGGCTGAAAAAAGAGGGGCTTTAACCGGAAAAGCAAGGGGACGGCTGTGGGCAATGTCATTCAGTTAAGAGAAACCTGTCATTCCGAGGCAGTGACCGATGTCACTGCCGTGGGAATCCGTATTCAAAACGTCAGAGAAAACGGATTGCCGCGCCAGTCTGCGGACTGGCTCGCAATGACAAAGCCCTTAACTTAATGGCATTGCGGCTGTGAGCCGTCCCCTTGCTTCCCGACCATAGCTGTGATATACTGAACAAAATTGCCGCGTCTGTGCGGCGTTGATTTTTTGTGGATTTTCAATGGAACCCAATTTTCCGGGCTGACTTACACAGACAGAAAATTTGTGGATACAACCGGTCACGTTGAAAGTCAGACAATAGGAGAATTGGTTATGGGAAAGTTTTTAATGGTCGCATTTGCCGCATTTTTAGGCGGTACGATCCAGGCAGCCAGCGGGTTTGGCAGCGCTGCCGTCATGATGGTGTTCGTTCCCCTGGTATATGATATGCTCCACGCTCCGGCGCTGTGCAGCGCCATCAGCTGCATTTTGGCCTACTCCCTGGCCTTCCGGTTCCGAAAATATGTGTCTATCCGGCGCCTGGCGGTGCCCGTAGTGGCCTGTCTGACTGCCAGTACCATCGGGATTCAGGTGGCCTCCAACTTGGATCTGAACCTGTTGTCCATTATGCTGGGCGTGTTCCTGATTCTTCTGGCCCTGTACTTCTTTACGCTGAAAGGCAAGCTCACCTTTCAAGACACCTTTTTCTGCGCGGCAGCCAGCGGCCTGCTGGCCGGCGTGGGCAGCGGCCTGTTCTCGGTGGGCGGACCCATGATCGCCGCCTACTATCTGGCCACCAGCAAGAGCAACGAGGAATACATCGGCAACATGCAGGCCTATTTTGCCATCACCAACTCGGTCAACATCATCACCCGGATGTCCAAGGGGCTCTATACTGCCGAGTCTATTTTCCCCATTGCCATCGGCGTGGTGGGTGTTATGGCGGGCAAAAAGGTGGGGATCCGGATTTTGGAGAAGATGGATGCCGCCATGCTCACCAAGGCCGTCTATACGGTGATCGCGCTCAGCGGTGCGCTGACCGTTATCAGCCATATCTGACAGAACCGGCCTCGCCTTCTGGAAAATCCAGGATGGGGAGCGGGCGCTGAATCCTGTCCTCTCCCCCTTCTGGAGCACACGGAATTCGTTAAAAAATAGTCATTTTGACGATATGTATTTGCTTATATCTTGGCGCCGCTGCAACAGATGAAAAAATCCCCGCTTTCC
>CAJMQD010000119.1 GCA_905215425.1 uncultured bacterium | reverse complement strand
CCGGATGAAGCTATCCGGCGGTCCTTTTCTGTGCAAACGGGGAATTCGGGTTGTGTTTTGGCCTAAAAGCTGGTATAATATCATACCAAATAGGGTTATCGCGATGGGGGGGAGCCTGTGGAGACGCCGATTTACCATCTGGAAGGGGTGGTGAAGGTCCGGGAAGAGGACAAGGAGGACTTTGTGGGCCCTCTGGACCTGATCCTGCACCTGCTGAGCAAGAACAAAATGGAGATCCGGGACATCCAGATCTCGCTGATTTTGGATCAATATCTGGAGTGGATGCAGAAGCGGAAGGAGCTGGACCTGGAAATCGCCAGCGAGTTCGTCACCATGGCATCCCAGCTGATTTATATTAAAACCAGAATGCTGCTGTCCATCCACGACGAGGAGGCTCTCAGCGAGATGGAGCAGCTGATTGCCACCCTGGAGGCCCATCAGCGCAGTGAAAACTATTTAAAAATCAAGGCCGTAGTCCCGGAGCTGGAGCGGCGCTACCGCTATGGCCGCGACCTGATGACCAAGCAGCCGGAGTCCCTCCGGCCCGAACGGGGCTATCAGTATATGCACCGGCCCGAGGATATTCAGAAGGCCATGCTGGCGGTGCTGGCCCGCGTGGACAATAAGCTGCCCCCGCCGGTATCTGCTTTTCAGGGGATCGTGGGGCGTGAACCATACCCGGTGGCAGACAAAGCCGCGGAGGTCCTTCGGCGGCTGCTCACCGGGGGCGTGACCCGGTTCCTGACCCTGTTCCGGGGCAGCCGCAGCCGTTCGGAGGTGGTAGCCACCTTCCTGGCGGTGTTGGAGCTGTGCAAGGCCCGGCGGCTGCGCCTGGCAGGCGCACAGGAGGACTGCACCGTGACCTGTACACAGGAGGGGGAGGTCCCTCTGGACCTTACAGCGGACAGAGAACCAAGTTAAGCCGCCCAAGCGGAGAAACGGAGACTGGTTATGGAGATCAAAGAACTGGAAGCTGCGATGGAGGGCGTTCTGTTTGCGGCGGGCGAGCCTGTAAAAGCGGAACGGCTGTGCCTGGGGCTGGAGGTGGACCGCGCTACCCTGGACGCGGTGGCACAGCGTCTGATGGACCAGTACAGCTATGAGCGCCGCGGTCTGCGCCTGGTGCGGCTGGACGGCAGCTATCAGTTGTGCTCTGCGCCGGAGTATGCACCCTACATCCGAAAGACTTTGGAGAGCCGCAAACCAGCTCGACTGTCTCAGCCCGCGCTGGAGGTGCTGGCGATTATCGCCTATTATCAGCCGGTAACGCGGGCGTATATTGATCAGATCCGGGGAGTGGACAGCACCTATACGGTGGGACTGCTGCTGGAGCGTGAACTCATTGAGGAGGCGGGGCGTCTGGCAGTGCCCGGGCGGCCCATTCAATACAAGACGAATGACAATTTCCTGCGCTCCTTCGATTTATCCACCCTGAAGGATCTGCCTGAGCTTCCGGATTCCTCCCAGGAGGGCAGCCAGATGACCCTGGAGCTGGAGCGGGAGGTAGAACGTCTGCGCCGGGAGGAGCAGCCGGAGGGGGAGGAATGACCGTGAACGGCTGGACCGTTTTTGCTTTGGTTCTGGTCGTCCTCTTCCTGCTGGGACAGATCAGAATTGGGGTCCGGGGAGAGTATTCCGCAGAAGGGCTGACCGCTCAGGCGCGGCTGGGCCCGGTGCGGGTTCAGGTCTACCCTGTGAAGAAACAGAAAAATCATAAGTCCCCTAAGAAGAAAAAAACGCCGAAGAAGGAAGCTGCCGAAAAACCAAAAGCGGGCGGCTCTGCAAAGCTGCTGCTTCGGCTGCTGCCCCTGGCTTTGGAGGCGGGGGGACAGTTCCGGCGAAAGCTGCAGGTGGATCTCTTGCGGCTGGAGGTGACGGCGGGAGCCCCTGATCCGGCGGATGCCGCTATGATTTACGGACGGACAAATGCAGCGCTGGGGGCGGCGTGGCAGCCGTTGACCACGGCCTTTCATGTAAAGGACGGCTGTGCGTCGGTGCGCATTGACTTCGACAGCGACCGGACTACGGTTTATGGGATCACTGCCCTGTCCATTAAAGTTGGACAGGCCCTGTGGCTGGGACTTTATTTCGGCGCAAAGGCGCTGAGACAGATTATCCTCCTGCGGGGAGAGCAGAACAAGAAAACAGAGAAAAACAAGACGGAAAGGCGGTCTGAACCAGATGGAACATAAAAATTCACTTCAGGAACTAATGAACGAGACGCTGGAAGGTTTAAAAACGGCCATGGCGGCCAACACGATCATTGGACAGCCCATCCAGACGGATGAGGTCACCCTGATTCCCGTGTCCAGACTGTCTTTCGGTGTGGCCTGCGGGGGGAGCGACTTTGCCACTAAGGCGTCGGCGGCCAACTTCGGCGGCGGCAGCGCTTCCAGCGCCAAGGTAGAGCCTGTGGCCTTTTTGGTGGTGCGGGGGGACAGCGTACGTCTGCTGTCGGTGGATCCTCCGGTGGGCAATACGGTGGACCGTATCGTGGATGCGGTGCCTGAGGTGATCGACAAGGTCACCGCCTTTATTGAACAGCAGCAGGACCGGAAGGACAAGAAGGCGGAGCAGGCCGATTTTGCGGAGTAACCGGAAATAAAACCGGCGCCGCCCCCATAGAATAACAGAGAAGTTTTTCTGTGGTTAGGGGGCGCGGCAGTTGAAACGACGGCTTACTGCGGTGATGCTGATCGGACTGATTTTATGGGGCTGTCTGCCCGTCCGGGCAGGGGCGGAATGCTCCGTCAGCGCGGACTGCGCGGTGCTGATAGAGGCAAAAACCGGGCGTGTTCTGTATGAAAAGGCAGCTCACCGTCGTATGCTGATCGCCAGCACCACCAAGCTGATGACGGCCCTGGTCGTGCTGGAGAGCGGTCACCCCATGGATGAGAGGGTGGAGATCCTGCCAGACTATACAGGGGCGGAGGGCTCCTCCCTCTATTTGAAGGCCGGGGATCGGCTGACCATAGAGACGCTGCTGTACGGGTTGCTGCTCCATTCCGGCAACGATGCGGCTCAGGCTCTGGCTCTGTTCTGTGCCGGGAGCACAGAGAAGTTCGCGGAGCAGATGAACCGGAAGGCCGGGCAGCTGGAAATGTGGGACTCACATTTTGCCAATCCCAGCGGGCTGGATCAAGAGGGGCACTACTCCACCGCTTACGATATGGCATTGTTGGCACGGGCGTGTCTGAAAAACGACACTTTGAAGAAAATCGCTTCCACCCGCTCCGTTCATATGGAGGGCCGCAGTTTTGTAAACCACAATAAATTGCTTTGGCAATACCCGGGGTGTGTGGGACTGAAGACAGGCTACACCCAGCAGGCGGGACGGACTTTGGTGTCTGCGGCGGAACGGGACGGGACTACGCTGATCGCCGTGACGCTGCGGGCTCCGGATGACTGGAAAGACCACCGAACTCTGCTGGACTGGGGCTTTCAGCATTGTCAGGTTGTCCAGCTTGCCGCAGCGGGAGATCGGATCGCAATGGTTCCTGTGGAAGGAAGTCTGCTCCCCGTGACATGGGTGCGGGCAGCGGATGATCTGTTCGCGGCGCCCCTGTCGGGAGAAAAACTGTCGTGGCAGATTGAACTGGAACATCAGAAAATCAGCGCGCCCATCCGGAGCGGGGAAAGGGCAGGACAGCTGATTTGCCTCCTTGACGGTCAACCTGCGGGGAAAACAATGCTGGTGTTTGAGGGGGCGGCGGACTGCCGTGTCCCGAGGACTGGTCCGATTTTGCGTCTTTGGAAGTGGTTTCGTCCGAATAATTGCAAGGGAGAGAAGGAATTTGGCGGAGCGCCTGCAAAAACTGATATCTATGGCGGGGCTGACCTCGCGCCGGTCGGCAGAGGAATGGATCTGCGCCGGACGGGTGAAGGTAAACGGTACTGTCGCCGGACTGGGGGATAAGGCGGATCCGGAGACGGATGAGATCCTGGTGGACGGAGTTCCCCTGTCTCTGAAGGAAGAACATGTCTATCTCATGCTGAATAAGCCCCGGGGATATGTCACCACTCTGTCCGACGAGAAAGGACGAAGGACTGTGAGTCAGTTGGTGTCCGGCTGCGGAGTGCGGGTGTGGCCCGTGGGGCGGCTGGATATGGACTCGGAGGGGCTGCTGCTGCTGACGAATGACGGGGCCTTGACCGACGCCCTGACCCATCCGAGGTACGAGATTGAAAAGGAGTATCTGGTCTGGGTAAAAGGAAATGCGGAACAGAGTCTGCCTATGCTGTGCCGTCCAATGGTATTGGACAGGGGAGAGCAGGTGGATGGGGCGCAGGTGAAGCTGGGCCCGACCGCTGATGGCATCACTCGTCTGTCTATGGTGATCCATCAGGGCAAGAATCGACAGATCCGCCGCATGTGCGCCCAGGCGGGACTGGAGGTACAGCGGCTGAAACGGGTCCGC
>CAJMQD010000118.1 GCA_905215425.1 uncultured bacterium | reverse complement strand
CACGGTATACAATCTGATCCTGTCCCCCCTGGACTTGGTAAACAGTGTAGACGAGAAGAAGTTTAAGAAGGACGGCGTCACGGATGAGGCGGCCTATCAGGGGGAGATCGACCGGCGGCGGTCCGCCGTGGTGGATGGACTGATGGCCCTGTTCCCCGACATGGACCGGGAGAATCTGACCCGGCGCATGGAGAAAACCTACTCCCAGTATGAGGTGTTGCGCACCAAAATCGAGACAGAGGACGCCCAGAAAGTGCGGGAGCTGCTGACGGAACTGAAGACCAGCAACTACCTGTACCTCACCCCGGATACCAAGCGCTACTACCCCTATGGGGCGCTGGCGTCTCAGGCCCTTGGCTTTACCAATGCCAACGGCGGCGCTTACGGCCTGGAGGCCTATTACAACGATCTGCTGGAGGGAGACCCCGGCTGGGTGCTGACGGAGCGCACCGGACGGGGCATCGAGATGTACAGCAGTTACTCCGACTATATTGACGCGGCCAATGGCTTTACCCTGAAGCTGTCCATCGACACAACCATTCAGTCTTATGCGGAGAAAGCGCTTGAGGAAGGGATCCGAGCCTATGATATTCAGAACGGCGCCTTCTGCATCGTGCTGGACCCCAACAACGGGGAGATCAAGGCCATTGCCAGTTCGCCGGAGTTTGACCCCAACAGCTACTCATCAGTAACCGACGAACGCCTGCTTGCCAAAGCTCAGGCTGCCGTGTCCGGTATTTATGAGCAGTTGAAGAGCAATAATACAGAGGGCAAGACCGACGCGGAGCTCCAGACCCAGGCGGAGAACCAGGCCATGGCCAATGCCCAGTTTACCATGTGGAGCAACAAGGCGATCAACGAGGCTTACGAGCCGGGCTCCACCTTTAAGGCCATGGTTTTGGCCGCCGCCCTGGAGGAGGGCGTGGTCAGCGAGTCGGATACCTTCTATTGTTCCGGCTCCTACATGGTTCCCGGCTGGAGCAAGCCCATCAGCTGCTCCAAGCACAGCGGCCATGGCACCCAGACTCTGGCTCAGGCGGTGCAGAACTCCTGCAACCCCGCCTTTATGCAGATCGGCCAGCGGCTGGGCATCGAGAAATTCTATGAGTATTTCGAGGCCTTCGGCCTGAAGGAACAGACCGGCGTGGACCTGCCCGGCGAGGGCATCAGTCAGGTGTGGGAAAAATCGGCCATGACCAATGTGGACCTGGCGGTTGGCTCCTTCGGTCAGCGCTTCAAAATTACCCCCCTGCAGAACATCCGGGCCTTTGCCGCCGTGATCAACGGCGGATATCTGCTCACCCCCCATGTGGTACAGTCCGTCAGCAAGGACGGTACGGTGGTCAGCTCCACGGAGACCCAGGTGGTGCGCCAGGTGATCAGTCAGGAGACCAGCGCAACCTGCCGGAAGATTTTGGAGAGCGTGGTGTCAGAGGGCACCGGCGGGAACGCCTATGTGGCGGGCTACCGCATCGGCGGCAAGACTGGTACGTCGGAGACCGAGGTGGACGGCGAGGTCATTGTCTCCTTCATGGGTTTTGCCCCCGCCGACGACCCCCAGGTGCTGGTACTGCTGGCCTATGACAGACCGAAGCGGTCCTCCCCCGGCAGCAATTACGGCACCACCGGCGTTTATATCAGCGGCGGCAACATGGCCGCCAAACAGGCGGGCAAGCTGATCGCCAACATTCTGGACTACATGGGGGCGGAAAAGACCTACACCAAGGACGAATCCGCTGCCGTTGATGTGCAGACCCCCGGCGTGACCGGCATGACGGTGACCAATGCCGCTGCCGCCTTGGAGAAGAAGGGCTTGAAATACCGCACTGTGGGCGAAGGAGACACGGTAACGACCCAGATCCCCGCCCGGGGCGCGTCCGTGCCCGGCGGCTCCTCCATGATTCTGTACCTGGGCAATGCTGCGCCGGAGGAGAGCGCTCAGGTGCCCAATGTGGTGGGCCTGGGCTATGACGCCGCCCGGGCTAAGCTGGAGAAAGCCGGCTTCTTTATGCGGGCCAGTGGTACCAATACCTTCTATGGCAACGCGTCCAAGGCCAGCGGCCAGAGCGTGGCCGCCGGGGAGAGCGCGGCCCTTGGCACAGTGGTGGATGTTCAGTTTACCAACGTAGTGGAGGACGGCTGGGTGAACACCGGCTGACCTTGATCCAATTGTAACCCCGCGGCAAATTTAAAGAGAATGAAACTCACCCATGAGGGGTGATAGGATGAAGCTGTACGATCTTTTGGACGGCGTGCCCCTCATGGGGGCGAATGTAGACATGGAGATGGAAATAAATTCCATATCCAGTGACAGCAGAACGGTGGAAGCCGGGGCGCTGTTTGCGGCTCTGCCCGGGCAATTGGACGATGGCGGACGATATATTACCCAGGCTCTGGAGCGGGGGGCGGCGGCGGTGCTCTGCCGGCTGCCGCCCCGGGAGGACGGTCCGTGGCTGATTACCCGGGAACCCCGTAGGGCCATGGCCAGGATCTGTGCCAACTGGTTTGGCCGCCCCGGAGAGAAAATGACGCTGATCGCCGTCACCGGGACCAACGGCAAGACCACGACCACCAACCTGATTCGGGAACTGCTGACCGGAGCCTTGCACACCAAGGTGGGGCTTATCGGCACCAACCGGAATCTGGTGGGGGAGGAGGAACTGCCGGCCCACCGCACCACGCCGGACTGCTATGAACTGCAGCAGCTGCTGCGGACCATGGCGGACGCCGGCTGCACCCATGTGGTGCTGGAGGCGTCCTCCCACGCCTTGGTACAGCACCGGCTGGAGGGCTTGACCTTTCAGGTGGGGGTGTTCACCAACCTGACCCAGGACCATCTGGACTACCACGGTACCATGGAGGACTACCGCATCGCCAAGGGTTTGCTGTTCCGGCAGTGCCGCCGGGGTGTGCTGAATTTGGATGATGAGGCGGGCCGGTGGTATTTGCAGCACATTTCATGTCCGGCGTTTACCTACTCCGAACGCCGGGACGAGGCTCATCTCACCGCCCACAATTTGCAGGTATATCCTGATCGGGTGGAGTTTGAAGCGGTGACCCTGGATCAGATCGCCCATATCCAGCTGCCCATTCCCGGGGGCTTCTCCATCTATAACGCCCTGGCGGCCCTGTCCGCCGGAATGTGCCTGGGGTTGAGTCTGGGGGAGATGGCGCCGGTATTGGCAGGGGTGAAGGGAGTGAAAGGACGGGTGGAGGTCGTACCTGTGCCCGCCCCCTATACGGTTATCATCGACTACGCCCACAGCCCCAACGCCCTGGAGAACATCCTGGTTACCGCCCGGGAGTTTACAAAAAAACGGCTGATCTGTGTGTTTGGATGCGGCGGAGATCGGGACCGGAGCAAGCGGCCCATTATGGGTGCTGTGGTGCAGGCCCTGGCGGATGTGGCGGTGGTCACCTCTGACAACCCGCGGACAGAGGAACCCATGGATATCATTGTGGAGATCCTGACCGGTATGGATCCGGCGGGGAACATCCATGTAGAGCCGGAGCGGAAAAAGGCCATAACCTGGGCGCTGGAACACGCGCAGGACGGAGATGTGATCGTCCTGGCGGGGAAGGGGCACGAGACCGAGCAGGAGATCAAGGGGCAGCTGCTGCACCTGGACGAGCGGGAAGTGGTGCGGGACTGGTTCGACGCCGGGGGAAAGAGAAAAGAAGGGACTGGAAATTCTCTTCCGGCCGTAGTATAATATCTTCCCTGCAGCTGCGGGAGCAGCACACCTTTACCAGAGAAAGAGATACCGTGGAGGTTTTCGATATGATGTACATTCTCAGCTTTATTGTGTCCTTTGGCGTCTCCCTGATCGTAGGGCGTATTCTGATCCCGGTGCTGCACCGGCTGAAGGCCGGACAATCCATCCGGGAGGACGGCCCCACCTGGCACATGAACAAGCAGGGCACCCCGACCATGGGCGGAATCATGTTTATCGTCTCCATTGCAGCGGCAATTCTGGTTTCGGGCTGGGGCATGCTGCAGACGGGCAGACTGGATATGATTTTTGTGTTTTTGTTCGCCCTTGTGTTCGGCGTGATCGGGTTTATCGATGACTTCCAGAAGCTGCGTCACCACGCCAACGAGGGGCTGACTGCCCCCCAGAAGTTCCTGCTGCAGCTGGCTGCGGCGGTGCTGTTCCTGGTGCTGCTGCGCCGGTCCGGCGCTGTGACGCCTGATCTCTATATTCCCTTCTTCAATGTGGAGATAGTGGGCATCCCCTGGCCCATCTACATGGTGTTTGCCGTGTTTGTGATCGTGGCTACGGTGAACGCCGTGAACCTGACCGACGGTGTGGACGGACTGTCCTCCGGCGTCACCATCCCGGTAGCGCTGTTCTATACGGCGGCGGCCGCATGGTATGGCCGGGACGAGATCGGTCTGCTGTCCGCGGCCCTGGTGGGCGGACTGGCCGC
>CAJMQD010000117.1 GCA_905215425.1 uncultured bacterium | reverse complement strand
CGCCAACCCCACCGGCCCCATGCACATGGGCAACGCCCGGGGCGGCGTGCTGGGGGACACCCTGGCCAACATTCTGGCCCGGGACGGCTATGACACCTGGAAGGAATTCTATGTGAACGACGCCGGCAACCAGATCCACAAGTTCGCCGTGTCCATCAATGCCCGGTATATGCAGTTGATCATGGGGGAGGAGAACTTCCCCTTCCCCGAGGAGGGCTATCACGGCGAGGATATCAAGGAACTGGCCCGGGCCATTTATGACGCCCACGGGGACAGCTGGAAGGACCTGCCCGAGGAGGAGCGCCTGGACAAGATGGCCCAGTACGGCCTGAAGGTGAACATCCCCAAGATGCAGGAGGACCTGAAGAAATACGGCATTGTGTATGACCAGTGGTTCTTCGAGTCGGAGCTGCACGCCAGCGGCTATGTGGCTGAGACGGTTCAGATGCTCACCGATAAGGGCTGGACTTATGAGAAGGACGGCGCCCTGTGGCTGAACACCACCGCCCTGCTGAAGCAGAAATTCATGGCCGAGGGCAAGACCCAGGAGCAGGTGGACAAGCTGGACCTGAAGGACGACGTGCTGCGCCGGGCCAACGGCTTCTATACCTACTTCGCCGCCGACATCGCCTACCACCGCAACAAGTTTGAAAAGCGGGGCTTTGATAAGGTCATCAATGTGTGGGGGGCCGACCACCACGGCCATGTGGCCCGGCTCCAGGCTGCTCTGGACGGCCTGGGCCTGGATGGCTCCCACCGGCTGATCATTGTGCTGATGCAGCTGGTAAACCTGCTGCAGGACGGCAAGCCCGTGCGTATGTCCAAGCGCTCCGGCAAGGCCATTGCCCTCCACGACCTGCTGGACGAGGTGAGCGTGGACGCCGCCCGCTTCTTCTTCAACTCCCGGAATGCCAGCAGTCCTGTGGACTTTGACCTGGATCTGGCCGTGCGGGAGGACAGCGAGAACCCGGTTTACTACGTACAGTATGCCCACGCCCGTATCTGCTCTCTGATCGCCCGTCTGGCGGAAGAGGGGGAGACTGTGCCCACTGCGGAGGCACTGGACGCCGCATCCTTTACCGCGCCGGAGGAACTGGCCCTGGTGAAGGCCCTGGCCCAGTACCCCGAGGAGCTGCACCTGGCCGCCCGGGATTACGATCCCAGCCGCATCAACCGCTATCTGGCTGCTCTGGCCGGGGACTTTCACCGCTTCTATAACGCCTGCCGCATCAAGGGGGAGGAGCCCGCGGTGCTGCGGGCCCGGCTGAAGCTGGCGGATTCCGTTCGGGCCGTGCTGGCTAACGGCCTTGGTCTGCTGGGTGTATCCGCACCGGAGAAGATGTAAAAAACGATCGCGTACGCCTTGGGCGGAGAACCCAAGGCGTACCTTTATAAATTTCCCGAGGAAGAAAAAGGAGTGATTTTATGGCACAGCGCGGCGGAGGGCTGTTTTCCGGTCTGAAGGACAGCACCCAGCGCAACCGGAACATGATCCTGTATCTTCTGCTGCTGGCGGCCCTCTTTGGGGCAGCGGGCGGCTGGCTGACCTTGCCCGACCAGGTGACCATGATGGGTACGGTGGAGGGGCAGGAGCCCCTGTACCTGTCCAAGATTACCGCCTTGGGCATCAATTTGGGTATCAGCGGCGGTTTTTCGCTGCTGTTTTGGTGGAAGCCCCGGGAGCTGGCCTTCCTCACCTGTGCGCTGATCGGCATTTTTATGACCTATTTTATTATGCCGGCTAACTTGGGGTATTTTGCATGAGAGTAAATCTGGAACAACTCCATGAGACGCTGGAGCACGGTCAGCCTACGCTGATGGATAACACCGGGCGATACGCGGTGTTGGTGCCGCTGATAGAGGGGGAGGATGGAAGTCTGTCTGTCCTCTACGAGGTGCGGGCCGGAACGCTGCGGCGGCAGCCGGGGGAGGTCTGCTTCCCCGGCGGAAAGATCGAGGGGGACGAGACCCCGGAGCAGTGCGCCCTTCGGGAGACCTGGGAGGAGCTGGCGATTCCGGCGGAGGAGATTCAGCTGCTGGGCCCCTTGGACTTTTTATTCCACCGGGCTGGGTTTATCATGTATCCTGTTTTGGGAAAAGTGAGCCAGCAGGCGGTAGACCGCATGTGTCCCAGCCCGGCAGAGGTGGGGGAGACCTTCCAGGTGCCGCTGGACTATCTGATGACCCATCCCCCCATGGAATGTCACTATGAGTTGATCCCGCAGATGGATCAGGGATTTCCCTATGAGGTGGTGGGCATCCCCCGCAATTATAAGTGGATGCCCGGGGGAGAGACGATATCGGTGTTTCCCTGGAAAAACCACGCCATCTGGGGGCTGACCGCCCGGATCACCCGGCATTTGCTCCGTCTTTTGAAGGAGCAGCAATGAGCGGCCGGGAGCAGCTGGGGCCGTATACTCTGACCTGGCCCGATGGTGTGTTTCCTCTGGGAGCGGATACCTTGGCCCTGGGGGGCTTTGCCACTGTGCGCCGGGGATGGCGGGTGTGCGATTTGGGTACAGGCAGCGGTGCGCTGCTGCTCCTGCTGGCCCGGAGGGAGGCGGAGCTGGCCCTTTGGGGGGTGGAGCAGGAGCTTTTAGCCGCTCAGACGGCCCGGGATAACCTGGCCGCCAACGGCCTGACAGGGGAGATCGTCGCTGCCGACCTGCGGAAGAGCGGATTACCGGCGGGACAATTCGACCTGGTGGTGTCCAATCCCCCCTATTTTGCCCGGGAGAGCGGGGGAGACGGAGGTCCCGCCCGCATGGAGAACTGTACTCCGGAGCAGCTTTGTGCTGCTGCGGGGCGTCTGCTGAAAAACGGTGGCCGTTTTGCCCTTTGCTATCGGCCGGAACGTATGCCCGACCTGCTGTGCGCCCTGCGGGGCGCGGGACTGGAACCGAAGCGCCTGAAGCTTTTGTGCCACAGTCCAACCCATCCCCCCTATGGAATGGTGGTGGAGGCGGTGAAGCAGGGGCGGCCCGGCCTTTCTATTTTACCTGTGACGGAGGAGTGACCTGTATGGCGGGAACGTTGTATCTTGTACCCACCCCTATCGGCAATCTGGGAGATATCTCCCAGCGTATGGCCCGTACCATGGCGGAGGCGGATTTTATTGCCGCCGAGGACACCAGGGTAACGGTAAAGCTGCTCAACCACCTTGGGATCAAGAAGCCCATGGTGATCTACCACCGGCACAATACCGGCTGGGGGGGACAGGCGGTGCTGGACCGTCTGCTGGCCGGGGAGAATTGTGCCCTGGTCACGGATGCAGGCACCCCGGCCATCTCTGACCCGGGGGAAGATCTGGTTGCCAAGTGCGCCCAAGAGGGAATCGACGTGGTGTCTGTCCCCGGGCCCTGTGCCCTGGTTACAGCGCTGGCGGCCTCCGGTCAGCCTACGGGGCGGTTTACGTTTGAAGGTTTTCTGGCCATGAACAAGAAAAACCGCCGGGCCCATCTGGACTCTCTTCGGGGGGAAGAACGCACGATGATTTTCTACGAGGCTCCCCATAAGCTGCGGGCCACGCTGGATGATCTTGCGGAGGTGTTTGGGGCGGAGCGTCCCATATCCCTGTGCCGGGAACTGACCAAGCTCCATGAGGAGATCATCCGCACCACCCTGGGGGAGGCGGTCCGGCGCTATCGGGACAGCGACCCGAAGGGGGAATATGTGCTGGTGGTCCGGGGCGCGGAACCTTCCCAGCAGGAAGAGGCCACTTTGGAAGATGGGCTGCGGCTGGCGCAGCGCCTGCGTGAGCAGGAGGGGCTATCCATGCGGGACAGCATCAAGCGGGCAGCCAAGGAACTGCATTTGGCACGCAATGAGTTATACGATTTGGCAATCCGCACAGCGGACAATTAAATAATTCTGTGAGAAAACATCCTTAAACCAACCGTTTAAGGGTGTTTTTTTGCATTGTTTATAATAAAACAAATAAAATGCAAAGAAGAAAGAACGGTAATGCCATAACAAAAAGATTATGGATATTGAGCCTGGAAATTGGAGACTCCCAAGAAAAAACAGTGGTATGGCCGGGAACGGTCATACCACTGTTTATAAAAATAAATGTAGTTTTACGGTCCTTCCTCATGCTTTGGTAGGATAGGACCTTGGGAGGGGAGAGTTTATTCCCCGGCCTCCTGCAGGGCCTTGATGCACCGGGTGCATACGTTCTTGCCCCGATAGGTGATTACGTCCTGCGCATCATCACAGAAAATGCAGGCAGGCTGATACTTCTTCAGAACGATAGAAGCTCCGTCCATATAGATCTCAAGGGAATCCTTTTCTGCAATATCCAAAGTGCGGCGCAGTTCAATAGGGAGAACGATACGCCCCAACTCGTCCACCTTACGAACGATGCCGGTAGATTTCAACGTGACCAATCCTTTCTCTTCTTCAATCCGTGTTCTTTCCAAAGAACAATGCTATTTCTTTACCATCGCTCGACAAGGGCAAACACGCCTGACAGCGCGTCTTTCCGGCGCTTTT
>CAJMQD010000116.1 GCA_905215425.1 uncultured bacterium | reverse complement strand
GCTGCGGTCCATGGGCACGATCTCGTAATACATGAAAACACTTCCGTTCGTGATAAGTTAAGCGTCTATTCAGTGGGCATCGGCCCAGCTCCTGCCGGCGGCGGTGTCGGCCACCAGGGGGACGGGGAGGGAGATCACGGCCTCCATCTCCTCCTTCACCAGGCGGCGGACGGCTTCGGCCTCCTCCTCCGGGCACTCCACGATCAGCTCGTCGTGGACCTGAAGGACCAGGCGGCCCTTCAGCCCCTCGGCCAGCAGCCGGTCCCGCACCCGGATCATGGCCACCTTGATGATGTCGGCAGCGGTGCCTTGAATGGGGGCGTTCAGGGCCACCCGTTCCCCGAAGGAGCGGGTGTTGAAGTTGGAGGACTTCAGCTCCGGCACCCAGCGCCGGCGGCCGAACAGGGTGGTCACATAGCCGTCCTGGCGGGCCTGCTCCACCACATGGTCCATATAGGCCTTGACGCCGGAGTAGTGCTGGAAATATTTCTCCATATACTCCTTGGCCTGGGCCACAGTAACACCAATGTCCTGGGACAGGGAGAAGGCGGAGATACCGTATACGATGCCGAAGTTCACCGCCTTAGCGGAGCGCCGCATGAGGGGAGTGACCTCCTCCACCGGCACACCAAACACCTGGGAGGCGGTGATGGTGTGTACGTCCTCTCCGTGGTTGAAGCCGTCGATCATGGCCCGGTCCCGGGCCATACAGGCCAGCAGGCGCAGCTCGATCTGGGAGTAGTCCGCATCCACCAGCACCTTTCCCGCCGGAGCCACAAACATTTTTCGCAGCTGGGCGCCCAGCTCGGTGCGCACGGGGATGTTCTGCAGATTGGGTTCCGTGGAGCTGAGCCGCCCGGTGGCAGTGACTGTATTCTGGAAGCTGGTGTGGATCCGCCCGTCAGGTGCGATCACTTTGCCCAGTCCGTCGGCATAGGTGGATTTCAGCTTGGTCAGCTGACGGTACTCCAGAATATTCTCGATGATGGGGTGCTGGCCCCGCAGCTTGTCCAGTACCTCAGCGCTGGTGGAGTACCCCGTCTTGGTCTTTTTCCCGGAGGGCAGGCCCAGCACCTCAAACAGCACCCGGCCCAGCTGTTGGGTGGAGTTGATATTGAAGGTCTCCCCCGCCAGCTCATAGATATCGGTCTGCACATGGTCGATGCGTCCGGACAGCATCTGTCCAAACTCCGTCAGCGCCTTCCGGTCGATGAGGAAGCCCTCGACCTCCATCTCCGCCAGCACGCTGCACAGGGGCAGCTCCACCGTCTGGTACAGCTCCCACATATCCAGTTCCTTCAGGCGCTGGGTCAGGGTTTCCGCCAGCGCGCCAATTAGGGCGCAGTGGGACATAAGCGCTCCGCCGGACACGGCCAGATCCGCCAGAGGGCCGAAGGCCCCCTCGTTCAGATAGTCGGACGCCTTGGCAAACTGGTAGTTGTAGTAGGTCAAGCCCAGCTTCTCCAGATTGTAACTGCCGTCGGTGGGGGCCAGCAGATAGGCGGCCACCTCCGTATCGAACACAAAGCCGCCGGGGGCGATCCCCTCCTCCAGCAGAGTGCGGCACAGAGTCTTCACCCCATGGGAGGCCTTTTTAATGTCCGGGGCAAACAGTCCCTGCAAAAAATCGTTATAGCAGTCCAGCCGATCCGCCATAAACAGAGCCGCGCTGTTTTCCTCCGGAGACAGTTCATACTCCACGCAGATCACATCCAGCGAGGGCAGCGCCAGCACGTTCACCCGCTCCTTTGTCCGCCACAGCGACAGAAGCTCCTCCATGCGGCCCCGGTGGGTGACGATCTCGCTGGTGCAGGTGCAGGCGAGCTCCGTTTTCTCCTCGACCTGTCCCTCCCCCTGGGGGGCGGTGAGATGGTATCGATCAATCAGCTTGGAAAACTCCAGCTCTAAAAACAGCTGGTACAGACGGGCATTGTCCACCTCCCGGCGCACGCAGTCCTCCGGTTTGAAATCGATGGGGGCATCGGTGTGGATGGTGGCCAGGTCGTAGGACATGCGGGCGTCCTGTTCCCCTTCCGTCAGCTTTTTCAGGGCGGCGGGCTTCAGGCCCAGCTCGTCCAGATGGGCATACAGGTCATCGATGGCGGGATATTGGGCCAGCAGGGCCATAGCGGTCTTTTCTCCAATGCCCTTTACCCCGGGGATATTGTCAGAACTGTCCCCCATAAGGGCCTTCAGATCCACGATATGGATGGGGTCAAAGCCGTATACCCCTCGGAATGCCTCCGGTGTCATCTCTTTGGTGGTGGTCTGTCCCATGCGGGTGGACACCAGGCGAACGGTGGTATGCTCGGTGATGAGCTGCAAGGAATCCTTGTCTCCGGTAACGATTTCCGTATCCCATCCGGCGGCGGCGTCCTTGGCGGCGATGGTGCCCAGCAAGTCGTCCGCTTCCCAACCGTCCAGCTCGTACATGGGGATGTTCATGGCGGACAGCACGTCCTTCAGAATGGGCATCTGGCTGGCCAGCTCCTCGGGCATTCCCTTTCGCTGGGCCTTGTAGCCCTCATAGGCCAGGTGACGGAAGGTGGGGGCCTTGCGGTCGAAGGTAACGCACAGAGCGTCGGGCTTGCTGTCCTCCAGCTGCTTATTCAGGATGTTCAGAAAGCCCAGCACCGCATTGGTGGGCTGGCCCGACCGGGTGGTCAGGTTTTGACTGACCCCGTAAAAGGCACGGTTCACAATGGAATTCCCATCCAGTGCCATCAATTTCATGGTAAAGTCCCCCATTCTCCGGCGCTGCCGGCAGTTAGCATAATATTATAGCAGATTTTCCCTTTTTATTCAAGGGCTGTCCCGGCGGTACGCACCAAGTAGTCCATAGCCTGCACCGGATAGCGGCCCGCGGCGGTCTCGCCGGTGAGCATCAGGGACTCCGCCCCGTCCAATACGCCGTTGTAGATATCCAGCACCTCCGCCCGGGTGGGGATAGGGCGCTGCTCCATAGACCACAACAGCTGCGTCACCAGGCAGAAGGGCCGTCCGGCGGCCCGGCAGCGCTCCGCGATGTCCTTCTGCACCCGGGGCAGCTGCCACAGGGGCATGGAGTTGCCTAAATCTCCCCGGGCGATACATACCTCATCCGCCCCGGCGATGATCTCGTCCAGCTTGTCCAGTCCGGTGCGGTTTTCGATCTTTGCCATGATCTTTACCCGCGCCAGCCCCCGCCGGTCCAGGGCCTGACGCACTGTAAGCAGATCCTCCGCCCCGCGGACAAAGGGCTGTAAAATGTGGGTCACGCCCCAGCGCCCCGCCTGATCCAGATCTTCCAGATCCTCTGCCGTCAGGGCAGGGGTGTCCGGCTCCACACCCAGGATCGCCAGACTTTTCCGGCTTTTCAGCACGCCGCCCCGGATCACCCGGCACCGCAGGGTATCTCTCCCCTGCTCCCGCACCTTCAACAGCAGGGCGCTGTCATCCAAAGAGATTTCCCGTCCCGGCTGTGCGCACTGTATGGCAGCCTCCGGAATGGGGATACCGCCCGCTCCCAGCGCCACATCGGTGCCCTCCGTCAGTACAGCCGGTTCGGCCAGCTTGCCCACCCGCAGCTCCGGTCCCCGCAAATCCAGAACTAAATTGGGCTCCACTGCCGCCCGCTCAGCGGCAGCCCGAAAGCAGTTCAGCAGGCCGCTGCTCTCTTTCAAATTCGTGTGGGACAGGTTCAGCCGCGCCCCGGTCATTCCCGCCCGGAACATCTGATACAGAATCTCTTCCTCTGCACAGGCCATCCCCAGCGTACCGTAAAAATTCATGGTATTTCCTCTCTTTCTTCCCCTTATTATGCCCCACTTGCAGGCAGCGGTCAAGCCGGGCAAACGTTGTCCTTGTCTCTGTGCCCGTACGGTTCTCCTTGCTTTTTCTCCTTTGTTATGGTAACCTAATGATAACAACCAGAAAGGATGATAGGTCCGCCATGCAGATATTAAGAGCTTCCGAGGACTATTTGGAGTCTATGCTCATGATGCAGAAGGAGCACGGTTATATCCGTTCCATCGACGTGGCCACCCACCTTGGCGTCACCAAGCCCAGTGTCTCTTACGCCACCAAACGCCTGCGCGAGAACGGATATATTGAGATGGATAAAGAGGGTCTGATCACCCTGACTGACCAGGGGATGGAAATCGCAGCCAAAATGCTGGAGCGCCACACCACCCTGACCAAGTTTTTGATCGCTCTTGGAATCGACCCGGAAACCGCTGAGGCCGACGCCTGCAAAATGGAGCATGATATCAGCCAGAAAACCTTTGACGCCATCTGCGCCCACGCCCAGAAAAATTTCTCACAGCTAAAACCAGCAGACAAATAAACGTTTTTCCTTTTCACGCACAAAAAGCAGCGCATGGATCATGCGCTGCTTTTTCGTTTTAGATATTATTTTTTTCCATACAGTCCTGCAAAAACCGGAACAGTTCCATAAGCTTCTTCCGGTCTGTTCCATCCTGATCTACGGTCGGGTTATACTCCACACATTCGAAGCTGACC
>CAJMQD010000115.1 GCA_905215425.1 uncultured bacterium | reverse complement strand
AGTTACGCCAATGGAAAGTTGTTTGGTGTGATTCCCTATCCGTTTCTTATCGTGATTGCAGTAGGCGTTGTACTACATATTTTGATGAGTAAGACTGTGTTTGGACGCCATATGTATGCGGTAGGCGGCAACCAGGCAACAGCTATCTATTCTGGGGTTAATGTAAAGAAGATCCGCTGGATCGTTTATACGATTTCTGGTGTATTAGCAGCGCTGGCGGGGACCATCACCGCCTCCCGCGTGTTTTCTGGTCAGCCGACTGTTGGTATCGGCTTTGAAGGCGAGGCCATTGCAGCAGCCGTTCTGGGAGGCACGAGCTTTACCGGCGGTAAAGGTACAATCCCCAACACTGTGATTGGAATTCTGGTTATGGGCGTTATGAGTAACGCTATGAATCTACTGGAGATTTCTTATTACTGGCAGTTGGTAGTAAAGGGTCTGGTCATCCTTATTGCTGTTTATGCAGACACGGTAAAGCGTGCTCGAGTAAAGTGATGAGACAAAGGAGAGGATCGTATGATGCATTTTGATCATGTGGGCTTATTGGTGAAAGACTGCGAAAAAGCAACCAAAATTTTTGATGTCATGTATGGATCGGTTAAGTGGGATTATGTGGAATACACGTTTACTGCAGAGGTCATGACTGTTGGAAAACCGTTCGTCATCAAAACGGCCAATGCCGAGATCAACGGAGTTAAGGTGGAGATCATTGAGCCGACGTCCGGTGAAGATTCCTATATGATGGAATACTTACGCTCTAATGGGGAAGGACTTCATCACATCGCTTATCGTTTTGATACGGAGGAGGAGCGCAGCAAAAAGGTAGAGGAACTGCTGGCACAGGGGAATATCACAGTTCATGCTTCGGAGCGCAGGCCAGGGCACAAATCTCACTATATTGCAGCGCCAAACGGCGGCATGGTTTTCGAACTGTTTGTTTAAAACGCTATGAATGACCAAATCAAAATTCTCCTCCCCGGTATGTTAGACACCAAAGGAGATGAATTCCGCTGGATGGCAGAGCTGGTACGTTTCTATGGTGGTGTGCCCACCCTCATGGATCTGAGCCTAGGGGGAGAGGCCAAGTGGGCGAATATCCCTCTCAGTCAGGTGTTGCAAGAGACAGGGCACGAGCCTGAGGATGTCTACCGGCTGTCCCGCTCGGATGCGGTGGCTGTGGTCAGTGAAGCCGGCCGGCGCATGGTGCGGAAGCTATACCAGGCGGGTGAAATCGACGGTATGCTTTCCTGGGCGGGAAGCATCGGGACCACAGTGGCCTCCGCGCTGATGCGGGAGTTGCCCCTGGGCGTGCCGAAGGTCATGCTGTCCACCTCCGCGTCCGGAGACGTGCGCCGCTGGCTTGGCCTGTCTGACATTCTGATTGCCAGTCCCATTTCGGAAAAAGGAACAAACCGCTTGACCGCAAAAACAGTAGGAAAGGCAGCGGCAGGCGTTGTGGCGATGGCCCGGGCGATGAAACTGGAGCCGCCGCCCCTTCAGGATGGGAACAAACCTATGGTCGGCATCAGCCTCTATGGCATCACGACGCCTACGGCTATGCGCTGCGCAGAGTTTATGGAGACACGAGGCTGGGATACCCTGTTCTTCCACCAGACCGGTTTGGGCGCTGTGATGGAGGACCTGATCGACCATGGAGAGATTAAAGCGGTGTTCGACCTGACTCCTGCGGAGCTGGTAAGCAACCATTTCGGCTCTAGAAATCGGGATCCAGACGACTGGAAGGGACAGCGGTTTACCGCCGCCTTCCGGGCGGGGATCCCAGCGGTAGTTTCTACTGGAGCAATGGAGGATTCCCCCTTTGGAAGCTGGGATGCGCTGCCAGAGAACTTCCGTGAGGAGTTCCGGACCGGAAAGCGGGTGTCTTATAAGCAGAGCGGCAAGCCCTATTTGCACAGCGAGCAGACCTTAATCTTGCCCACAACGCTGGAGGAGAACCGGATGTTCGCGGAGTACATGTTGGAGCAGATTAACCAGGCGACAGGTCCGGTTGCCCTGTTGGTGCCCATGAAGGGCTGGTCCGCTTATGACCAGTCTGCTGACCACGCCTCCAAGGAGTTTGGCTGGGCAGAAGGGGGAGATGGTCCGGTGTGGATTGGCTCTAAGAAGCACGAAGGCTGGTCAGAGCGGGCAGTACAGTTCTGGAATGTAGTCGAGAAAAAGCTGAGAACCGATAACGAGAACATCCAGGCAATCAAGCTCGACCTGCATTTTCTGGACCCGGAGTTTTCCGAGATCGCTTGTGAGATCATGGCGCGGATGCTGGAAGGAACTTGGCATAAGGACTGTTTACCGGCCAGAAAAGAGGTCCTTTAAATCAGGAAGGGAGATTCTAATGAGATCTTATGTAATCGCGTGCGATAACGCCGCAGTAGACTTGAAAAATACCATTGTTGCCTTCCTCCGTTCTAAGAATATCGAGGTAGAGGATCAGGGTGTAAACAGCAAGGACGATGACACTCTATATCCCCTGATTGCCAAACATCTATGTGAGACTCTGGCAGAGAGTGGCTTTGAAAAGCGTGGTATTCTGATTTGCGGAACTGGTATCGGAATGTGTATGACGGCGAATAAGTTTAAGGGCATCCGGGCTGCGGTCTGCCACGACAACTATTCCGCCGAGCGTTCCATCCTCAGTAACAACGGCAACGTGCTCTGTATGGGCGCCCGGGTAATCGGGCCCGAACTGGCCAAGAAGATCGTAGGGGAGTGGATCGGTCTGGAATTTAAGGACGGTTCCTCCACCCCCAAGGTGGCAGAGATCATCCACATCGAGCGGGAGAACCTGAAATGAGTACCGGGCAAAAGCGGTTCTACCTGGGCAGCAATTGGAAGATGAATAAGACTATCCGGGAGATGGAGGAGTATTTACCCCAGTTTGCGGCCTTCGCTGCCCAATATCCCGGAACACAGTTTTTTGCCATTCCACCCTACACCCATTTGCAACTGGCAAACGAACTGTTGAAGGACACCTCGGTCAAATTGGGGGCTCAGAACGCCCACTGGCTGCCCTGCGGTCCCTATACCGGAGAGATATCTCCGGATTGGCTGAAGGATTTTGGCGTAGAGATCGTAGAACTGGGCCATTCCGAACGCCGAGCGTATTACAACGAGAATGACTGGGACCTGAACAAAAAAGTACAGGCGACCCAGAGCCGAGGTCTGACCGCACTGCTGTGTATCGGAGAAAACCGCCAGGAAAAGGACTTCGGTGTGACCGAGGAGGTCCTGCGCAGGCAGCTGAAGATCGCATTAAAGGACAATAAAGCACCGGAACTTTGGGTAGCCTACGAACCGGTCTGGGCCATTGGAGAAGGGGGCACCCCCGCGGAGCCGGATTATGTAGAGCAGGCCCACGGTATGATCCGCAAAGCTTTGTGTGAGCTGTTCGGGGGCGAAGGAAAGAAGGTCCCCCTGCTGTATGGCGGAAGCGTCAATCCCGGCAACTGTGCAGCCCTGGCGGAGCTGGATCATGTGAACGGTCTTTTTATCGGACGCAGCGCATGGGACATCCGACAATTTAAGAAAATCGTAGGAACATTGGATAAACTGAAAAAACTGTAAACGGTGATTTTTTGTTTTCACACCCAAAGTCCGCCCCCGGCCGCCAACAGGCGGCCGGGGGCGTTGTTTATGCTCTGTGTGAAATTTATTCTTCCACACCCATGGCTTCCACCACTGCGGCGCAGCGGGGGCAAAGCTCGGGGTGCTTGCTGTGGGAACCAATCAAGGGATGGAACTTCCAGCAGCGGGAGCACTTCTCGCCCTCAGCGGGGAACACATCCACGGTCAGTTCCTTGTCAACTTCCATCTCTACCTGAGAGACGATGAACAGATCGGCCAGATAATCCATGCCCAGGTGCATCATAAAGGCATCCTCCACGGGCACAGTGACAGCCACCTTGGCTTCCAGGCTCTTACCGATCTTCTTCTCCGCCCGGGCCTGCTCCAGGGCGGCATTTACAGCGGTGCGGACCTCAATAACCTTATCCCACTGCTTCATGGCGTCCTCGTCCAGTGCGTATTTCTCGAAGGGCTGGTTCATCTCATTCAGCACCACGTTGCGTCCGTCATCCCCTTCGCGGTGGGGCATGGCCTGCCAGATCTCGTCGCAGGTGAAGGCCAGAATGGGGGCGAACAGCTTGGTGATGGCATCCAGGATCATCCACAGGGCGGTCTGGGCGGAGCGGCGCTTCACGCTGTCCTTACCCTCGCAGTACAGGCGGTCCTTGATGATGTCCAGATAGAAGCTGGACAGCTCCACCACGCAGAAATCGTTGATCGCATGGGAAACTACATGGAACTCATAGTTATCATAGGCGGCGAAGCACTTGGCGATCAGCTGGTTGAGCTTGGTGATGGCCCAGTGGTCCAGCTCCTCCATCTCCTCGGGTGCCACCAAGTGGTTGGGGTCAAAGCCCTCCAGGTTGCCCAGGCAGTACCGGGCGGTGTTGCGGAACTTCAGATAGTTCTGGCTGAGCTGCTTGAAGATGGCGT
>CAJMQD010000114.1 GCA_905215425.1 uncultured bacterium | reverse complement strand
CGCCGCACTGGCCACCCTGGTCGCCCGTATCTTCGAGGTCTGCATCGTCGTTATCCACATCGCCGTCACCAAGTTCTTCCGGCTGGATCTGGCCAAGCTGTTCCGGCCCGGCGGTGATATGCTCCGCCGCTTCTTCATCTACGGCTGTCCCGTGGTGCTGAACGAGACCATGTGGGGCCTTGGCACCTCCGTCATGCCCACCATTATGGGCCACATGGCCAACAGCACGGAGATTTTGGCCGCCTATACCATCACCTCCAATGTAGAGCTGGTTGTAAACGTATTCGGCTTCGGCATCGCCGCCACCGGCGCCGTTATCATCGGCCGTGAGATCGGCGCGGGCCGCGTGAATCAGATTTTCCCCACCGGCCTCACTCTGTCCACCCTGGGTGCGCTGGCCGGCGCTGCGCTGGGTGTTCCGCTGTTCATATTCGCCCGGTGGGTCGCTCCCGCTGTGGTGTTCCCCCTGTTCCACATGTCTGCCGGCGCCTCCGCGATCGCCACTATGATGATCACGGTGCAGGCCCTGCAGATGCCCCTGCGTGACTTCAACTGCGTGAATATCGTGGGTGTGCTCCGGGGCGGCGGCGACGTCAAGGTTGCCTCCCTTATTGATGTGTGCCCCCTGTGGGTGTGCGCCATCCCCTACTCCGCCGTGTGCGGTCTGGTCCTGGGCCTGAGCATCAACTGGGTCTATCTGGGCTATGTCATCGAAAATGTGGTCAAGCTCTGTCTGGGTGTCTGGCGGCTGCGCTCCGGCAAGTGGATCCGCGACCTTACCACCGCGCTCCCCTCATAACCGCCTATTCTCCTGTCTGCTTATGTTCGGCTTCGCCTGTATTCTGTCTGTCCCCGGCAACCCTGCCCGCGGCAGATTACAGCGCGGAGCCGGACCCTATTTTATAAAGGAGGCCCCACTATGAAAGTTACCGTCTTAATGGAAAATACCGCCCCCGCCGGCTGCGCCCTTACGCCGGAGCACGGACTGTCCTTCTGGATCGAAACAGGGGAGCAGACCATCCTTCTGGATGCCGGAGCTTCGGGCCAGTTTGCAGACAACGCCGCCAAGCTGGGCGTGGATCTGGACCGGGCGGACTTCGCCGTGCTGTCCCACGGCCACCGGGACCACGCCAACGGTCTGGGACGCTTCTTTGCCGCAAACGCCCACGCGCCCGTCTATCTGCGCACCACCGCCCCCGCCCCCCTGTACGCCAAAAAGCCGGCGGGCTATGTCTTTGTCGGCATGGACCGCGCCATGTATCAGACTTATCAGGATCGCTTTATCCCTGTGGACGGCTTCCGGCAGCTGGCCGACAATATCTGGCTGGTGCCCAAAACGGTGGCCGACCCCCAGTTCGACAGCCGGGAGGCCACTCTGCTGCAAAAGCGGGGGGAGGACGACTACATCCCCGACGATTTCTCCCATGAGCACGCCCTGGTGTTCCAGCAGGGGGACCAGCTGATCGTATTCAGTCCCTGCTCCCACGGGGGGATCGTAAACATCGTCCGCTCTGTCCAGCAGCAGCTGGACGGCCTGCCCGTCAAAACCGTATTGGGCGGCTTCCACATGTACTCCCCCGGAGTCAACGACCTGAACTGTCCCCCCGAGTATGTCCGCTCTGTGGCCCGCGAGCTGAAGTCCATGGGGGTGGAGCAGGTCTGGACCGGCCACTGTACCGGTCCCCGCGCACTTTCCATCTTAGAGGAGGAGCTGGCCGGACGGGCCGCCGCCCTGACCACCGGGCTTCAGATCTCCCTGTAACACAATGCCATTAAGTTAAGGGCTTTGTCATTGCGAGCCAGTCCGCAGACTGGCGCGGCAATCCGTTTTCTCTGACGTTTTGAATACGGATTCCCACGGCAGTGACATCGGTCACTGCCTCGGAATGACAGGTTTCTCTTAACTGAATGACATTGCCCTGTAACAGGCCTCTTTTTTCTATTGTTTTTAGCACATCCCCGGTTTTTCTGCAAAGAAAAGCCGGGGTACTTTTATTAAAAATAAATTCACAAACTTCCTATTGACAATTTAGACCCACAGTGATACATTATCTTTAGCACTCAGAGAGAATGAGTGCTAAACCAATTCAAAGAAACCGGGTGATGAGCAAATGGAGCTGACCGATCGAAAAAAACGGATCCTGCGCGCCATTGTAGAGGCGTATGTGGCCACCGCTGAGCCAGTAGGCTCCAAAGCGGTCGCGCAGTATGCGGGACTGGATATCTCCTCCGCCACCATCCGCAACGAGATGGCCGATTTGGTGGAGATGGGCCTGCTGGAGCAGCCCCACACCTCTGCCGGCCGTATTCCTTCTCCCGCCGGTTATCGGCTGTCTGTCAACGAGCTGATGGGAGAGCACCAGCTGACCATTCAGGAGACCCAGCGCATCAACAGCGCCCTGAACCTGAAGATGGAGGAGCTGGACCAGGTGATCGACCGGGCGGGCAAGGTGCTCAGCCAGATCAGCGATTACCCCGTTTTCACTGCCGCCGCGGCCAACAAGCGGGTGACGGTAAAGCGGTACGACCTGCTGATGGTAGAGGAAAACGCCTTCATCGCCGTAGTTATGACGGACAACTCCGTGGTGAAAAATAAGATCATCCGGATGCCCGATCAGCTGTCCGACCCCCAGCTTCAGCTGTTGTCCACCGTTCTGAACAGCTCCTTCGTGGGGCTGACCCTGGACGAGATGGAGACCACGCTGAACAAAATGAGCGCCCACTCCGCCCCCGCTGCCTTCCAGTTGATCTCTATGGTCGTTCAGTTCGCCATGGAAGTGCTGACCGAGCAAAGCCAGCAGACCGTCCACACCTCCGGTATTGCCCACATTCTGGAGCATCCGGAGTATCAGGATATGGACAAGGCCAAGCCCCTGATGCGCTGCCTGACGGACGAGGACAATCTGTCCCGGCTGCCCATCCCCATGGACGGCAATCACAACATGAACATCCTGATCGGCCCTGAAAACGTGAATGAAGCGTTTAAGAACACCAGCGTGGTCATGGCCAGCTATGATATTGGAGATAATATGCGGGGCGTCATCGGTGTGGTTGGTCCCACCCGGATGGATTACGCAAAGGTGACCGCCCGCCTGTCCTATTTCGCAGACAGTTTGACCCGGATGTTCGGGAAAAACGAACTGCCCGCCGCCCCGGATGGGGACAATGAGAAAAAATAAAGGAGCACGAGCACCGTGAGTAAGGAAAAGAAAACCGCCGAAGCCCCCCAGGAGGAGGAGGTCCAGGACACTCCCGTTCAGGAGGAGGAACTGGAGGCCCCTCAGCAGGAGGAGGCTGAGGTCCAGACGCCCGACCCCGTTCAGGACGCTCTGCTTCAGGAGCAGAACAAGTTCCTGCGGCTGGCCGCCGAATACGACAACTACCGCAAGCGAACCGCCAAGGAAAAGGAATCCATTTGGGCTGACGCCAAGGCCAGCGTGGTCACCTCCTTCCTGCCCGTCTATGACAACCTGGAGCGGGCCCTGAAGCAGGACACCGCCGACGAGGCCTATAAGAAGGGCGTAGAAATGACCATGACTCAGCTGAAAGAGGTCCTGTCCAAACTGGGCGTCACCGAGATCGAGGCCGCCGGACAGCCCTTCGACCCCAAGCTCCACAACGCCGTGATGCACGTGGAGGACGAAGCCTTCGGGGAAAACACCGTGGCCGAGGTCTTCCAGGCCGGCTTCCAGCTGGGCGAGAAGGTCATCCGGTTTGCCATGGTCAAGGTAGCGAACTGAGAAGCGTCCGAGCGCCCGGGAGCAGGCGCGCAGTGAATCCCGCAGACGAAAAAACAGGTTGGGCGAAGCCCAACGGCATTTTTCGCGGAGGGATGAGCAGCGGGCCGTCGCGGAGGGTGCGAGGCGTGACATAAAAGCGTCCGAGCCATCATAACGGCACTTGAAACATTCCACTTGTTTGATCAGAAGGAGGTCAGCAGCATGAAGCAACATAGAACCTGCGCCCGGTGCAAGGCACTGAGCAGCGACCTGTCCTATACCGTGATGCTCTCCGCAGGGCTTCTGGTCTGGACCAGCATCCTGCTCCGGCTGTGGGCCGCCGTCCTGTTCTGAATTTTGCAAACCCCGCTCTCCCGGATGGGTGAGCTTCCCATATTACTTTATTTACAACAATCTTTTCTATATCAGGAGGAACAAACATTATGTCTAAGATCATTGGTATTGATTTAGGTACTACTAACAGCTGCGTGGCCGTCATGGAGGGCGGCGACGCCGTGGTCATCCCCAACGCCGAAGGCAACCGCACCACCCCGTCCGTGGTGGCCTTCTCCAAAGACGGCGAGCGTATGGTGGGTCAGGTGGCAAAGCGCCAGGCCATCACCAACCCCGACCGCACTGTGATCTCCATCAAGCGTGAGATGGGCACCGACTACAAGGTGAACATCGACGGCAAGAAGTACACCCCCCAGGAGATCAGCGCTATGATCCTGCAGAAGCTGAAGGCAGACGCCGAGGCCTATCTGGGCCAGCCCGTCTCCGAGGCTGTCATCACTGTTCCCGCTTACTTCACCGACGCTCAGCGTCAGGCCACCAAGGACGCCGGCAAGATCGCCGGTCTGGACGTAAAGCGTA
>CAJMQD010000113.1 GCA_905215425.1 uncultured bacterium | reverse complement strand
GGTTTCGCCTATGGGAATGGCCGGGGGCGGCTCCAATCCCCGGCCGGGGGAGATCTCTCTGGCCCACCAGGGCGTGCTGTTTCTGGACGAACTGCCCGAGTTTCCCAAGGAGGTGCTGGAGGTGCTGCGCCAGCCCCTGGAGGATGGGCAGGTGCAGATCTCCCGGGCGGCGGGTACGGTAATCTATCCCAGCCGGTTCATGCTGGTGTGCGCCATGAACCCCTGCAAGTGCGGCTGGTACGGCCATCCCTCCGGCCGGTGCAAATGTACGGAGGGAGAGGTGAAGAAGTACCTCTCCCGGCTGTCCGGCCCGCTGTTGGATCGTATCGACCTGTTTGTCCAGGTGGAGGCGCTGGAATTTGATGAATTGTCCGCCCGCAGCGGAGCGGAGGCCTCCGCTCAGGTCAAGGCCCGGGTGGACCGGGCCCGGGCGGTGCAGCGGGAGCGCTACGGCGACGGTCTGACCTGCAACGCCAATCTGGGGCGGCAGGAGCTGGAGCGCTGGTGCGCCCTGGACCAGGCGGGGCAGAAGATCATGCGGGGGGCCTTTGAGCGCATGGGACTGACCGCCCGGAGCTACGACCGCATCCTGCGGGTCGCCCGCACCATTGCGGATCTGGATGACAGCGAGACGATCCGCCCCGAACATTTGGCGGAAGCGCTGCAGTACCGGCCGCCGGCCTATCTGCGGCGGTAAAACATGAAGGAACTATTAATTTTTAAAGGTGCCGGTTGCCAGCGCGCCCCGGGCCTGATATAATCGCATCAATTTCCCGGGTGTCGGCACTCGGAAGCGGCTTTTAAGAAGATAGAACCGGAGCGGACCGCGGGCGGAGGGATCGGACATGGCAAGAAGGAAAATGGATTACAGCTCCTATCGGGGGAGAAAGACATTTACGGATATTCTGCGCATCATTGCGGTAGTGCTGCTGATTTTGGTGGTGCTGGGCGGCGGATTGCTGCTGTTCGGCCAGCGATATCTGGTCTATCGGGATGGAGGCGTGACCTTGGAGCTGCCCTTTTTCCACCGGGAGAAGGGCGACGGCAGCCAGCCGGAGCTGGGGAATATCTCCGTGGTGGTCCGCCCCTCTGCGTCGTCCTCTGAGCAAGGGGAGGATCAGAGCGAGCCGGCTGTGGATGCGGTGGCGGTAACGGCAGAGGAGCTGCTGAACGGCGCGGCGCAGGAGAAGGCGCAGCGGGCTGGAGCGTCTGCCATTGTGGTGGACATGAAGATGGACAGCGGGGCGCTGGGATGGCGCTCCGGCGAGGCCATTGCCCGGAACGTCAGAGCCAACAGCCAGACAGAACAAATCAATGAGAGACTGACTCAGTGCCTGAACGAGACGCAGTTGCACACTGTGGCCCGGCTGTCCTGCTTCAAGGATGGACTGGTAGGAGCGGACTCCGGCTGTGTTCTGCGCGACAGCGGCGGAACCCGCTGGAAGGACAGCGATGGCGCCCGGTGGACCACTCCTGAACATAACGCCGTGCGCAGCTATTTGGCCCGCGCTGCGGCGGAGCTGGCCGCCATGGGCTTTGACGAGGTGATGCTGGACCACTGCGGCTGGCCGGGAGATGCGGCAGGGGAGACAGTGAACGGAAAACCCGCCGGAGATTTGGCCCAGAGGCAGAAAACGATGGAGAAATTCCTGGCCGAGGTGGCGGATGATCTGCAGCCCTATGAGACGGAGCTGTCCGTCCGCTGTGGGGAGGCTGAAGCCAATGGCGAGGATGAACTGACCGGGTTGACGGCTGCTCTCTTGGAGCGCTATACAGATGGGCTTTGGAGGAGCGACAGCGCGGACGCGCTTCCGGAACGGCGGTAAAACGGGTCTTTGTCCGTGCCGCGGCGACGGGATGACGGACCGGTGACTGTCCAAGAAGTACAGTGATATATTATTCATAAAATGTTAAAGAAACAGGCACGAAAAGCTCGCGCCTGTTTCTTTTTTAACACAAAAATGAATTATAAAGAAAATTAGAAACCAAAAAAGAAAGGAAACGGAAAATAGAACGCGCAAAAATAGGCAAAAATGCGGGTTTGCACAATAATTTGGCGAATCGGAGAAAGTGAGAAAGACGGAAGACGGAAAATCGTCTTGCATTTTTGAATCCTGTGAGATATAATCCGAGCATAGACGATTACTTATAATCGATTTCTGCTTTGAACGGAACGGGAGAGGAGAATTTGCCCCCGGCCCGAGAAAAAAGAAGAAATCGATGTCAGAATGGTCTGAACGGAAGGCGGTGAGCATTATGGCAATGGAAGCCATTCAGAAGATCACACAGCTGGAGCGGGAGGCGGCGCAGCTGCGGGACAGCGCGGCGGCGGAGAACCGCCAGCGGGTCCAGACAGCCCAGCGTGAAGCCCAGCGGCTGGTAGAGCAAGCCAAGCAGCAGGCTGAGAATCAGGTCCGGGAGCTGATGGCCCGGGCGGAGGAACAGGCCGCACAGCTCAGCCAAGAGAAGCTGGTCCAGGCCAAGCAGAACTGCGAGGAGATGAAGCGGCAGGCACAGTCCCGCCTGAAGCAGGCGGCGGCGATGATCGAGGAAAAGGTTGTGAGTGACTGATGGCCATCGTCAAAATGAAACAGCTCCGGCTGATCGCTATGACCCAGGACCGGGAGAGCCTGCTGCGGCAGCTCCAGCGGGCCGGGTGCGTGGAGATCAGCGAACCGGAGACCGGACAGCTGGACCAAGGCTGGGAGGGGCTGACCCGACCGGATGGCACGGCCCTGGCTCAGGCCCGGGAGCGGCAGCAGACTCTGACCCGGGCTATGGAGATTTTAAAGCGATATGCGCCGGAAAAAACCAGCTTCTTAGCGCCTAAGCCTGCAATTACAGAGCAGGCGTTGATGGATCCCAGATCCTATGCCCAGGCCATGGAGAAGGCGGAGACCCTGACCCGGGGAGAGCGCTCCCTGGCTGCGATCGAGGCGGAACGGACGAAGACGGAGACCCTGCGGCAGACCTTGGCCCCCTGGCTGGAGCTGGATGTGCCCCTGGAGATCCGGTCCACCGGAGACACGGTGTTCCAGTTCGGATGTCTCCCCCTGAATCTGCCTATCGAGCAGGCGCAGGCGGCGGCGGGAGAACTGGCCCAGCTGCTGCCCGGCGGGGCGGATCAGACCGGACAGTATGCATTTCTGATCTGCCACAGCCAGGCCGCCGACCAGGCCCTGGCGGCCCTGAAGGAGTTGGGCTGGAGCCGGGTGACCTTCCGGGATATGGAGGGTACGGCCCTGGACAACGACCGGCGGCTGGAACGGCGGCTGAAGGAGCTGGAAGAGGAGAAGGCGGCCCAAAAGGAAAAATTGGCCGCCATGGGAACCTGCTGGAGCGACCTGCGGCGGGCGGCCAGCCACACCCAGGTGGATGTGCGCCGGGAGGAGGGCAAGTCCCGCCTGCTGGACACCGAGACCACCTTCCTGCTGGAAGGGTGGGTCCCCGCAGAGCGCTGGCCCAAGCTGGAACAGGAACTGGAGCGCTGGCCCTGCGCCGTACAGGCGGAGGACCCCGACCCGGAGGAATATCCTCAAGTGCCGGTGCAGCTGAAAAACAACTGGTTTACCCGGCCGCTGAATATGGTCACGGAGATGTATTCCCTGCCCGCCTATGGCAGTCTGGACCCCAACCCCCTGATGGCCCCGTTCTTCATCCTGTTCTATGGGATCATGATGGCGGATATGGGATATGGCCTGCTGATGATGCTGGCCTCGGTGATCGTGTTAAAGAAGAAACGCCCCTCGGGCACTATGGGCCACTTCTTTGGGCTGCTGGGCCTGTGCGGAGTGAGCACCTTCCTCATGGGGGCGCTTACCGGCGGCTTCTTCGGGGATTTTCTTACCCAGCTGTTTAAGCTGATCGATCCCAACAGCACCTTTGAACTGCCCGCCCTGTTCACCCCCCTGAACGACACCATGATGATCTTGGTGGGGGCCATGGCCCTGGGTTTTGTGCAGATCATCACCGGCATGGCCATCAGCTTTATAAAAAAGCTGAGAGAGGGCCAGGTGATGGACGCTGTGTGGGAGGAGCTGACCTGGTGGATCGTGTTCCTGGGGCTGGGCCTCTATCTGGTAAAGGGCTTCTGGCCTGTGCTGGCCGTGGGCGGCGTGATGGTTCTGGTGGGCGCCGGGTGGAATGCCAAGGGCTTCGGAAAGGTGACGGCGGTGTTCGGCTCGCTGTATAACCACATCACCGGATACTTCGGCGACATCCTTTCTTACTCCCGTTTGATGGCCCTGATGCTGGCGGGCTCGGTTATTGCTCAGGTGTTCAATACGCTGGGCGCCATTCCCGGGAATATCGTTATTTTCATTCTCATCTCGGCGGCGGGCAACGCCCTGAACTTTGCTCTGAACCTGCTGGGGTGCTACGTCCACGACCTGCGTCTGCAATGTCTGGAGTATTTCAATAAGTTCTACCAGGACGGCGGAAAGCCCTTCCGTCCCCTGGATCTGAGTACAAATTATTATGACGTGGTAAATTGAGGAGGAACCTACTATGACTGACATGAATGCATTGATCGAATTGCAGCAGAGCCTCACCTTCCTGGGCCAGATCGGCGGCCTGGCCCTGGCCCTTCTGGGCGCCGGCCTGGCGGCGGTGCTGTCCGG
>CAJMQD010000112.1 GCA_905215425.1 uncultured bacterium | reverse complement strand
ATGCCAATTTTGTTTTCCTCCATGCGGGGAAAGTCATCGACTTCCCATCTTGGGAATTATATGAAGCCAACATTATTCGTCTCGATCTGGGAGGATCTCAATATGAACCAAAAACAGCCTTTGCGCCGCTCCGCCCCCGTTGAAGCAGAAAACGACGGCGTGATCGAGGGCCGCAACGCCGTAGTTGAAGCTCTGCGGGCCGGCGTCACCATCGACAAGATTTTCATTATGAAGGGGGAGACGGACTCCGTTCTGGGTCACATCGTCTCCACGGCCCGGGAAAAGGGCATTGTAGTTGTGGACGCCGACCGGCGGAAGCTGGACAACATGAGCCGCACCCATTCCCACCAGGGTGTTATCGCCCTGGCCGCTGTGCGGGAATATGCAACAGTGGACGATATCCTCAACGCCGCCCGGGAAAAGGGAGAAAACCCTCTGATCGTGGTGTGTGATGAGCTGTCCGACCCCCACAATTTGGGTGCCGTCATCCGTACCGCAGACGCCGCAGGCGCCCATGGAGTCATCATCCCCAAGCGCCGCAGCGCCGGACTGACCGCCGTAGTGGGCAAAACCTCTGCCGGAGCGGTGGCCCATGTACCCGTAGCCCGGGTGGCCAACCTGCCCACCGTGCTGAAGGAACTGAAAAACGAAGGGGTCTGGGTGTTCGGCACCGCCATGAACGGCTCCACCTCCCTATACAAGGCCGACCTGAAGGGGCCCGCCGCCATCGTCATCGGCAGCGAAGGGGACGGAATGGGGCGTCTGGTCACCGAAACCTGCGACTTCACCGTCTCCATCCCCATGTTCGGCAAAATCAACTCGCTGAACGCCTCCGCTGCCGCTGCCGTTCTTCTGTATGAAGCCGTGCGCCAGCGCACAGGCAACTGAGCATTTTGATCTGATTGCCGGCCCGCTCCCCGCCGGGGCGGGCCGCGACCCACTTTATCCGGAGTAATGACTATGCAGGACCAGGACACAAAAAAACCGAATACGCAGGATGACCTGGGCGAGCTGAAGTCCCTGACCCAGGGGGCCGAGGACATGGGCTTTTCTCTGGACGACATTCTGGCGGAGTATGGCACCCGCCGCAGCACAGAGCGCTCCGCCGTCCCCGTAGGACTTGACCTGCCCTGGCCGGAGACCAAGCAATCCCCCAGAAACAAGGACAATCTTTTACAATTCCCCGGCGGAAATTCCGGAGCTGACTGCCCGGAATCAGAAGAAGAGGAACAAGAGGAACAAGCTGTCCCGGAGGATACGGAGGATACGCAGGATAGCGCCCCAGACCGGGAGCCGCAATCGCCCCAGGAGGATGACGCACCGCCCGCTCCCAACGATGCCGGTACCGTTGTCCAGTTTCCCGAGGAAGAGAGCGTACTGTCCGCCTTTCTGAAAGACCTGGGTCGCAAGGCAGACGAATACGCCGATCATATGTTTGAAGAGGCGGAAAAAACCGATCCGGAGGAAGTCCGGCGTCTGGAGGAGTTGATTCCCGGCACCGACCGGGAAGACGACGCCCCGGCGGATGAGCCCCGCCGGAACAGGCGTGTCGAGCCGCCGCCCCCCGACTCCCCTCCGCACGAGCTGGCAAAGCGCTTCGGCCGCGGGCTGAAGCACACTCGGATCCGGGTGGTGCTGCTGGCACTGCTGTGTATCCCCGCTCTGGTCCAGCTTCTGGTCCCCATTCTGGGACTCCAGTGGCTGCCTCCCTTGGACAGCTATCCCATCCAGGTGTGGGGCTCCGCCGGTCTGTTGGGTCTGGGGATGCTCCTGTCTGTGGATGTACTTCTCCGCGGCCTGGGCCGCGGTCTGCGGGGCCGGGTGGGGATGGACACTCTGCTGACCATAGCCGCCGGAACCACCTTGGCCGACGCCCTCACCTTGGCAGTCACCCAGAACCGGGAAGGACAGCTCCCCTGCTGCGCCGTAGTGCTGTTTGCCCTGCTGTTCCACCTGAACGGCCGCTACCACAAGCGATGTGGGCTTCGTCTGGCCTGCCGCACGGCCGCCTCCGCCGCTCAGCCTTACCGTCTCACCCTGGACGAGGGCAAATGGAACGGCAAAAATACTTATACGAAAGAATATGGCACCCCGGAGGGCTTCGGCAGCCAGGTGCAGACGGACGACGGGGCCCAGCGGGTCTACCGGGTCTTCTGCCCCCTGCTCCTGCTGGCCTGTATTCTCCTGTCTCTGCTGGCCTCTGTGGGAATGGCACGGCCCGACCGTCTGCTCTGGTGCCTGTCCTCCACCTTCACCGTATCCGCCGCCTTTGGCGCCGCTCTGGTCTACGGCCGCCCCTTCCATCTGCTGTCCCGCCGCCTCTCTCTGGAGGGTGCAGCTCTGGCCGGCTGGGCCGGCGCGGCCCGCGCCCCCCGGGACAGCCGGGTGGTGATCACCGATCTGGATCTTTTCCCCCCGGGCTATGTCTCTCTGAACGGCTTTAAGGTATTGGGGGATTTTTCCCGGGAGCGGGTGGTCAGCTGCACCGCCACTTTGATTCGGGACTCCGGCTCCGGCCTGGAGCGCCCCTTCTATGACCTGCTGCGCACCCAGGGCGGCCTGTACCGCCACGCGGAGGGCCTGTGCTGCTATGAGGGCGGCGGCCTGTCCGCCCACATCAGGGGGGAACAGGTCCTGGTGGGCTCCGCCGCCTTTATGAAGCTGATGGAGATTCCCCTCCCCGCGGGACTGAGCGTAAAAAACGCCGTGTTCTGCGCCATCGAGGGCAAACTGGCCGGTATTTTTGCCTTGAACTACGACCTGCCCGACACCTGCTTCCCCGCCATAGATATGCTGATGCGGGAAAAGGTTGGGCCGGTGCTGGCCACACGGGATTTCAATCTGATTCCCGCCATGCTGCGCCAGCGCTTCCACCTGGCCGCTGACCGCATGGACTTCCCCCCGATCGAGCGCCGCCGGGAATTGTCCGCCTCTGACCAGCCCCACAGCGATGTGCTCACCGCCCTGCTATGCCGGGAAGGCTTGCTGCCCTATGCGGAATCCATTGTGGCCGCCCGGCGGCTGCGCCGCTCCACCTATTTAGGGGCTGTGGTCTGCTGTATCGCTTCTACCATTGGCCTGCTGCTCACCTATTACCTCACTTCGGTGGACGCCTTCGGCTCCCTCTCCCCCCTGAATCTTCTGGTTTATATGCTGCTGTGGTTCATCCCGGTGTACCTGATTTCCGACGGTGCCCACAGATATTAAAAAGCTCCCGTCCCGGTTTCTTTTCCGGAGAACGGGAGCTTTTTCCTGTCAAAGTTTGGTTTCCAACATTTGTGGGTTGTCCCCTTCTCTTAAAATAGTTACAATTTGGTTACAACCATGTTAGGAGGCTCCCCCATGTACCGTCCGTTCCGTACCTTAGCCGCCGGCGCCTTGCTGGCCATTTCTCTATCCGTCCCTGTCTCTGCCGCTCAAGTATCGGTAAACGGCTCAACCCTGTCCAGCCAACAGGGCTGGGTAGAGGCGGACCGCAGCCAGATCACCCTGCTGGCCCTCAGTCAGACGGCGGGCTGCTCCCTGTCCTGGGATGGCTCCGCCGCCACCCTGTCCGGTCCCGGCTTCACCCTCACCGCCGTCCCCGGCCGGGAGTACATTCAGGTCAACGGCCGCTGCCTCTATGTTCCCGGCGGGGTCCAGTGCCGTCAGGGACATACTGTGCTGCCCCTGACCCTTCTGTCCAATGCTCTGGGCTGCCCCCTGACCTGGAACGCCGCCACAGGCACTGCCGATTTAGACACCTCCGCCGCCCGCCCTCCGCAGGCGAACTACAACAGCGAGGACCTGTACTGGCTGTCCCGGATCATCTCCGCCGAAAGCCGGGGCGAGCCTCTGGCGGGCCAGATCGCCGTGGGCAACGTGGTGCTCAACCGGGTGGAGAGCAGCCACTTCCCCAATTCCGTTCAAGAAGTTGTCTTTGATGACCGTTACGCCATCCAGTTTGAGCCGGTATCCAACGGCACCATTTATGATGAGCCCACCTCCTCAGCCGTTCTGGCGGCCAAGCTCTGCCTGGAGGGGGCCAACACCGCCGGGAAAAGTTTATACTTCTTTGCCCCGGCCCTGTCTGCGGGCAGTTGGATCCGCAGCAGCCGGACCTACTGCACCACCATCGGCTGTCATCGGTTCTATCTGTGACGCACTTGCAGGAAAATTTTGTTTTTCTTTCATGGACAAGTAAAAAGAGCGGCGGGCCAGCCTGAAAAAGGCCGTCCGCCGCTCCGTTTTCTCTTAAATACCCCCCTCTTCAAGGGGAGACTGCCTATATCATATCACTGCCTTATCCTCCGTTGCAAGAAAAAATTTTCCGTCCGCCACATTTTTATGCAAGCTTCTAAAAAATGGGAAATTTCAGAGGAAAACCTTGCAAAAAATCCCGCATTGACCGGCGGGGGTTCACGGTAGTAAAATCTGTCTATAATTTTTAGAGCGACGAACGCTTTAAATCAATACAGCAAAATGCAGAGATCGAGACAAGTACCGCAGGTCAGCCGGATTCAGCGAGTCGGGGGTGGTGGAAGCCCGACCCAAGAGGCCGCGGGAATAACACTCGGGAGCAGCGATCTGAACGGGATTTCCCAGTAGGAGAGACGCGCAGCGCGGCGTTAATGCGCAGGGGTTT
>CAJMQD010000111.1 GCA_905215425.1 uncultured bacterium | reverse complement strand
CGGCCAGCACCGCCAGCTCCCCCATCAGGTTGGTGAAGGCCGCCAGCTTGGCCGCCGACCGCTCCAGCTCCGGATACATCCGGGCGTTATCGATCACGGAGTAGAGGGACGCCCCCTCCCGCAGGGCGATCTGCTGGGCGGTCTCCACCGTCTTGGCCCCGATACCCCGGGGAGGATTGTTGATGATCCGGGCCAGGCGCAGGTCGTCCTCCGGATTGTTCAGTACGGCCAGGTAGGCCACCATGTCCTTGACCTCCGCCCGCTCAAAGTAGCGGGTACCGCCGATGATGCGGTAGGGGATGCCATTGCGCTTGCAGGCATTTTCCATCTGGTTGGACTGGGCGTTCATTCGGTAAAGGATGGCGTGATCCTTAAAATGCCGTCCTTTGGTCACCCCGTCCAGGATCTGGTTGGCCACATACTGGGCCTCGTCATTCTCGTTCATGGCGGTGTACAGGGTCACCTTATCCCCCGCCCCCGCCTTGGTCCACAGCTCCTTGCCCTTGCGGCCCTGGTTGTTGCGGATCACGGCGTTGGACGCCTCCAGAATGGACGTGGTGGAGCGGTAGTTCTCCTCCAGCCGGATGGTGCGGCAGGCGGGGTACTGCTTTTCAAAGGAGAGGATATTTTCGATGGTGGCCCCCCGGAAACGGTAGATAGACTGGTCGTCGTCGCCCACCACACAGAAGTTCTCATAGCCGCCGGCCAGGGTGGAGGCCAGCAGGTACTGCAAATTGTTGGTGTCCTGATACTCGTCGATCAGCACATAGCGGAACTTCCGCTGGTAATAGGTGCGTACATCCTCAAACTGCTGGAGCAGCCGCACCGTGTGCAGGATGATGTCGTCAAAGTCCAGGGCGCTGGCCTCCCACAGGCGGCGCTGATATTCGCAGTAGATCTTTGCGATCTTGATCAGGCGGAAGTCCCCCGCCTTCTCCTGCTGGGCCAGATAGTCGGGGGCCAGCAGCATGGCGTCTTTGGCCCGGGAGATGTAACCCAGCACCGACCGGGGCGGGAACTGCTTGTCGTCGGTGCCCAGCTCCTTCATGCACTCTTTAATGACCCGCAGGGAATCGTCCGTATCATAAATGGTGAAGCTGGAGGAGAAGCCCAGCTTTTCAATGTCCCGCCGCAGGATACGCACACAGGCGGAGTGGAAGGTGGCCGCCCAGATATCGCTGGCCGCCGGACCCAGCATCTTTTCCAGCCGCTCCTTCAGCTCCCCCGCCGCCTTGTTGGTAAAGGTGATGGCCAGGATGGACCAGGGTGCGGCGGGCTCCACCTGGCAAAGGCGCACCTGGCGCTCCCGCTCCTCCTCATTGGCCGCCCCCCGCTGACCATATCGCTGGAGAAAGTCCAGATCGTCCGCCGTCACCCAATCGGGCACTTCGGGGCAGTCGGAGCCCCGGCCATACCGCATCAGGTTGGCCACCCGGTGGATCAGCACGGTGGTCTTGCCGCTGCCGGCACCCGCCAACAGCAGCAGCGGTCCCTCCGTGGTCAAAACCGCCTGCTGCTGCTGGGGGTTCAGACGGATAAAATCCCGGGCGATGGCCGCCCGCCGCGCCTGTACAAATTGAAGTTCCTGCTCGTGGTCTAACATGGTGCCTCTCCCATCTCTCTGTGTTCTGCCGCATAAGTCCCACCCCCGAAGGAGGTGGGACTTGTCGTATTTTTGTTCTATTTTATCGCAAATTCCCCGACGGGTCAACCGGTGTTTCATCCCGCTGCATCTGATACCGTTCTGTAACCGTTTCTTTACCGGGGCGTAACGGCTTCGATGAGATGGTAACAGTCCCCTGTGCTATACTGTTGTTAGAAAAGAAAGGAGGGCCTTTATGAAAAAGCTTCTTACATCCCTGCTGGTCGTTACCCTGCTGCTTGTCTCTCTGGGCGGCGCCGTTCTGGCCGAACCCCGTCAGCCCTCCGCCGAAACCGAAGATCAGATCCATGAGGCCGGGACTGTTCCCGCTCAGACCGATGTCTGGACCGCTATGCTGCCCCCCATTCACGCCTTGGTCGCCACCATGGTAGAGAACGACATGACCTATGATTCTGACAGTTCTCTGTTCCAGTGGACCAGCCTGTATTATATGTTAAGCCTGTATGGACAGATGGATGACCGCGCCGAACTCAGCGACGCCTATATGACCCTGCCCAGCGAGGCCATTCTGGACTATGCAGCTCCCCTGTTCCCCCAGTTGACCGAGCTGCCCCAGCTGCCCCAGGAGCTGGCCGACCGCATCACCTATCATGCCGCTTCCGACACCTATCAGTTGGCCCGCGGAGACGAAGGTCTCTCCCAGCTGAAGCTTACGGCCAGCTACCCCACCGGAAATACCGGCCGTCTGATCTCCGGCCAGATGATCTATCTGGAAACCGGCGAAGTGCTGCACACCTTCCAGGTCCAGTTGGAGGAAACCGACTCCATGTTCGGCTACACCATTACCGGCCTGACTCTGGATTAAGGAATCTCAATCTGCGGGACGCTGCGGCGTCCCGTATTTTTTTGTTTTTCACCCTTGAAACAGGAGAATCACCTTGTAAACCGGGGTAGAATAGACTATAATAACTGAAAAACAGAAGCTCCAAATTTCCCGTCATTGCGCGCCGGCCCGCAGTCTGACGCTGCAATTCGTGTTTGTTTTTTCGTGCAGTTTTCCACGACAGTGACCGATGTCACTGTCGTGGAATGGCGATATCAGCATAGACAAGACAGGTGTATTCCCTGTCCGTTAATATAAACGAGGTGTTCTTATGGACCTGACCATAAAAAATTATATCCGTCCCGGCCTGCGGGCCCACCTGGTGGGGATCGGCGGCGTATCCATGGCTCCCCTGGCCGAAGTGCTGCTGGGCAAGGGAGTCGTCGTTACCGGCTCCGACCTGCACGAGAGCGCCAGTGTGCTCCATCTCCGCGCCTTGGGCATCCCTGTGACCATCGGTCACCTGCCCCAGAGCGTGCAGGGGGCGGACTGCGTCATCCGCACCGCCGCCGTCCACGACGACAACCCGGAGATCGCCGCTGCCCACGCCGCCGGGATTCCCGTCTTTGAGCGCGCCCAAGCCTGGGGCGCACTGATGGGCCACTATCCCAACGCTCTGTGTATTTCCGGCACCCACGGCAAAACCACCACCACCTCCATGTGTACCCATATTTTCCTGGCCGCAGGGCGTGACCCCTCGGTGATGATCGGCGGCACCCTTCCCATCCTGGGCTGCGGCCACCGGGTGGGGCAGGGGGACACCATCATTCTGGAGTCCTGCGAATACTGCAACTCCTTCCTGTCCTTCCTGCCCACAGTGGCCGTGATTTTGAATGTGGACACCGACCATCTGGACTTCTTCAAGGACCTGGAGGACATCAAGCACTCCTTCCGGGCCTTTGCCCAGCTGGTGCCCGACCGGGGCCATGTGGTGGCCAATCTGGACGACGCCAATACTATGGACGCATTAAAGGGCCTTCGCCGCCCGCTGTTCACCTTTAGTCTGGATCAGGAAACAGCCGATTGCCGCGCCTTAAATCTCACCTGGAATCAGGGGCTGCCCACCTTCGATGTGGTGATCCAGGGCCGCACTTACGCCCATATTTCCCTGCCCATCGGCGGGGAGCACAACGTGCGCAACGCCTTGGCCGCCGCCTCTGCCGCCTATATTCTGGGCGTGCCCGGCTCTGCCGTGGAAAAAGGCCTGGCCTCCTTCACCGGTGCCGGTCGCCGCTTTGAAAAGAAGGGTCAGTTCCACGGAGCCATGGTATACGACGACTACGCCCACCACCCCCGTGAGATCCGCGCCCTGCTTACCATGGCCCGCGGCTTGGGCTATCAACGGATCATCGCCGCCTTCCAGCCCCACACTTACTCCCGCACCCACGAGCTGTTCCACGACTTTGCAGATGTGCTCAAGCTGCCGGATAAGACCATCCTGGCCGAGATCTACGCCGCCCGGGAGCAAAACACCCTGCACATCTCCTCCGCCGATCTGGCCCGGGAGATCCCCGGCGCCGAGTTCTGTCCCTCTCTGGAGGATGTGACGGAGCGGCTGGCCCAACTGGCCCAGCCCGGAGACCTGATCCTCACCATCGGTGCGGGGGATATCTATCTGGCCGGAGAGGCTCTGTTAAAGCGAGAAGCGTAACCTTTTCCGCTTACTGAAAGGAGCATTGCTATGAAACTGCTGTTCAAACAGCGTTTGTTCTCCTGGTTCGACAGCTACGACATCTATGACGAACTCGGAAACGCTGTCTATACGGTCCGCGGACAGCTGGCCTGGGGACACTGTCTGAAGATCTTCGATCTCAACGGCCATGGTTTGGGTACGGTGAAGGAGCGCGTTTTCACCTTCCTGCCAAAGTTCGAGCTGTACGAAGGGGAGCAATACCTTGGCTGTATCAGCAAGGAGTTTTCTCCCTTTGTGCCCCGTTTCAGCATCGACTGCAACGGGTGGTACATCGAGGGCAGCTTCATGGAGTGGGACTACCACATCCTGGACGACGAGGGATATGAGGTGGCCTCCATCAGCAAGGAGCTGTTCCAGCTGAGTGATACATATGTCATCGACGTCCACGACCCCCAGGACGCCCTGTGTGCGCTGATGGTCGTACTGGCCATCGACGCTGAAAAATGT
>CAJMQD010000110.1 GCA_905215425.1 uncultured bacterium | reverse complement strand
TTGATCGGAACAAAATTTGTCAGCTTCGCTTTTTGTCGCTCACCAGCACAATTCTATCCTTCTTGTCCTTATTATGGCTTGGACGGTAAAGCACAAATTTTGTACCCCACGGCGGCAGGCCGCCGCGGGCCCCCATTCCTTTTTTCAGCTTGGGCGAACTGAATTCGCCCTGCGCAAATTGCCTATGGCAATTTTACGCGCCATCAGGCGCGGCCGCCTTCCGGCGGCTTGATCGGAACAAAATTTGTCAGCTTCGCTTTTTGTCGCTCACCAGCACAATTCTGTCCTTCTTGTCCTTATTATGGCTTGGACGGTAAAGCACAAATTTTGTTCCGATGACCTGCACCACCTCGCTGCGGGTCAGGGGGGCCAGGGCCTCTGCCGCCTCCCGGGCGGACATGAGGGAGTTTTCCAAAACCCGGCCCTTGATCAGCTCCCGGGCCTCCAGGGCGTCGTTGGCCTGTTTGACCAGATTGTCCCCGATGCCGTCTTTTCCAACGATCAGGATGGTATCAATGCTGTTGGCCAGTCCCCTCAGCTGGGCCCGCTGCTTGCTTGTCAATTCCATATTTTTTCTCTATACTCCGTTCCGCGGCCTGAAATAGCCGCTGTATTTTCACTTCTTCAGATATTCTTTCAGCTTGCCGTAGAACTCCCGCATGGCCTTCCCTCTGTGGGAGATAGAGGAGCGCTCCTCTAAGGTCATCTGGGCAAAGGTCTTCTTTTTCTCCGGCACGAAGAAAACAGGGTTATAGCCAAAGCCGTCGTTGCCCATGGGGACGAATGCGATGGTGCCGGGGCACTCCCCCCGGGCGGTGAGCACATCCCCGTTGGGGAAACAGCAGGTGATGACGGACACAAACTTTGCCGTCCGGGGCATCTGTCCCCGCATGTTTTCCAGCAGCAGCTGGTAGCGCTCTTCGTCCGTCAGGCCGGGACCGCCGTATCGGGCGGAATACACTCCGGGCGCGCCGTTCAGCGCATCTACGCACAGGCCGGAGTCATCGGCGATGGCGGGCATGCCGCTGGCCTCCATCACCGCCTTAGCCTTCAGCAGGGAGTTCTCCTCGAAGGTGGTGCCTGTCTCCTCCACCTCTACGTCTACGCCCGCCTCGGCCTCGGAGCACACCTCCACCCCCATCTTAGACAGAAGCAGGTTCATCTCCTCCAGCTTTTTCTTATTCTTGCTGGCCAATACCAATTTCATACCCTTATCTCCTATTTTTCGTTCTTTCCGTCCGCTCAGCCTTCCAGCACCGAACGCTGGATGCTTTGCAGCTGTTTGATCCCCTTGGCGCACAGGTCCACCAGCTGCCGCTGCTCCTCTACGGTGAAGGGGCGGCCCTCTCCGGTGCCCTGGATCTCGATCAAGCGGCCCTGGTCGTCCATAACGCAGTTCAGGTCTACCATAGCCGAGGAGTCCTCCTCATAGCACAAGTCCAGCATGGGCTGGTTTTCCACAATCCCCGCAGAAACGGCAGCTACATAGCTGCTGACAGGGATCTCGCGGATCAGCCCCTCCTCCTTCATCTTGCGGAAGGCCAGCATCATGGCCACAAAACCGCCGGTGATGGAGGCGGTGCGGGTTCCGCCGTCCCCCTGGAGTACGTCGCAGTCCACCGTGATGTTCCACGGGCCCAGCTTCTTCATATCCACCACCGCCCGCAGGGAGCGGCCCACCAGGCGCTGAATTTCGGCGCTGCGGGGACTGAGCTTCAGCTTGGAGATGTCCCGGCGGCTGCGCTCCCGGTTGGCCCGGGGCAGCATGGAGTACTCGGCGGTCACCCACCCCTCCCCCTCGGGGACGTGGCGGGGGGGCTTGTCCTCCACGCTGGCAGTACACAATACATGGGTATTGCCGCAGCGGATCAGGCAGGAGCCCTCCGCAAACTTGTTGATATCAGGGATGATCTCGATCGGGCGCAGTTGGTCAAAGGTGCGGCCGTCAATTCTGTTCATATCGTTTCACCTTTCTTTCCCAGTGTCTCCCAGCTTTATTCTCTGGGTCTGTTTCTAAATCAAGCCCTCTTTGCCGGCTCCCCGTGGGGAATATACGTCTGTCTGATCCGGCCGGGACAGGAAAAACTCAAATAATGGCCTCGGCATACTCCATGGGGTCGAAGGGCTTCAGATCGTCCACCCCTTCGCCCACGCCGGCATACTTAACCGGTACGCCCAACTCCCTGGTGATGGCGATAGCAATGCCCCCCTTGGCGGTGCCGTCCAGCTTGGTCAGCACGATGCCGGTGATCCCAGCGGCCTCTTTGAACTGCCGGGCCTGGATCAGGCCGTTCTGGCCCGTGGTGGCATCCAGCACCAACAGTGTCTCCCGGGCGGCGTCGGGCAGTTCCCGGTCAATGACCCGACTGATCTTGTTCAGTTCGTTCATCAGGTTCTGTTTGTTATGCAGCCGCCCGGCGGTGTCAACCAGCACCACATCCGCCTTCCGCGCCTTGGCTGCGCTGGCGGCGTCGAACACCACGGCGGCGGGGTCTGCCCCCTCGTGCTGCTTGATGATCTCCACTCCGGCCCGGTCGGCCCAGATGGTCAGCTGCTCCGATGCGGCGGCCCGGAAGGTATCGGCCGCGCAGAAGATGACCCGCTTGCCTTCGTTTTTCAGCTGGGCTCCGATTTTGCCGATGGTCGTGGTCTTGCCCACGCCGTTCACCCCGATAAACAGGGCCACGGCGGGCTTAGTCGACAGGTCCAGCCCCATCTCACCCACAGTCAGCGTCTCGGCAATGATGTTTCGCATCAGCTCCCGGGCCCCTTCCACTGTTTTGACGCCCTCTTGCCTGGCCCGGCGGCGCAGCTGCTCCACCAGGTCTAACGTAACATCCATGCCAGTATCCGCCAAAATCAGCGACTCCTCCAGCTCATCATAGAAGTCGTCCGTCAGCTCGGTCCCAAAGTTAGCAAAAATATTGATTTTTTTCAGCTTGTCAAAAAATCCCATGGTGTTCCTTCCTTCAAATCATATCCACTTATCTCTCTGTGTACGCCCGCCTCTGGGCGAGTCGCATAAAACAACATCTCTTATCCCGCGCGGAACAGTTGACCGCCGGTGGAGACAGACATGCTGCCGCAGTCCAGCCGCTGGCCTCCCCCATAGACCTGCACCCGGTTGGGGGCTTTTCCTTGGGAGCTGACGATCTGGAGAATGGCGCTGTCCGCTCCGGTCTCTCCCCCAGCTTCCCCGGGCAGACTCAGGGTGAAGGTCCACTGGTCATCCACGACCGCAGTTCCCACCTCCAACTGGCTCTCCGTCAGGGAGTCCTCCTTCTGGGGCAGCCATAGGTACATCCGCCAGCCGGTATCCGTATTTTCGGTCAGCCAATGGTAACCGGAACCGCTTTCGCAGCCCGCCGCCCAAGTCTGGGCCACTCCATCGGGCAGTTCATCCTGCTGCATCAGGGTCATCCGTCCGGAGATCACCCGGTTCTGAGACAGCTGAAGGGTAATATCTACCCCAGGCTTTGCGGAAGCGGGCAGGGTCATCTTCAAAAACTGAAAAATCATAATGACCGCACCCACCATAACTGCCACTAAGCTGATCATCACCCAGAGGGGCATACCTCCGGTTTTCTGTTCCGTTTCCTTCATTGTAGTTCCTCCCCATAGTAAGGGTCATCCGCCCAGCAGGCGGGGTTATGATCAATGTATTGCCAGTGGATCAATAAATCATTTTCATCCCGTATTATGTGTTCGTAATAATTATCCTGCCAAATCGTATGACCTATGCTGCGGGTCACCATTCCTTTGATTGCCTTTATGATTTGGGGCAATGTAGGGCCCGATGCCCCCATCGGGCCATTTTGCAGACCGATCATAAGGTGAATATGGTTTGGCATAATCACATACCGTTCTATACTCACAGTATCATAAACGCAGTTTGTCTTTTGGATATATTGGTCTACGGTTTTGCCGATTTCAGTCAGATGCACCTGTGGCCCGATGAGGGCATCGGGCCCTACCGAAGTTTCAATTCTTGAAAGGATGCGCTTCCTTTCCCTCGTGCATATTGTCACAAAATAAGTGCCGTTTTGGCTATAATCATAATGTTTCAGCCTCAAATGCTTTCTGTCCCGATAGTCCATAGTTCACCTGATATTCAGTTGCTTCTCCACATCGTTCAGGTTGATGGTCAGGATACGGCTGACGCCCTGCTCGTCGTCCTCGCAAGCTCCGTATCGTTCGCCGGGGCGTATACGCCCCGGCTCTTTCACTCCACTGCTCGTCCTCTCCCCACAAAGCCCGCTGCCGCTGGGCCTTTGCGGGGGCCCGTAATGCAAGCTCCGTATCGTTCGCCGGGGCGTATACGCCCCGGCTCTTTCACTCCGCTGCTCGTCCTCTCCCCACAAAGCCCGCTGCCGCTGGGCCTTTGCGGGGGCCCGTAATGCAAGCTCCGTATCGTTCGCCGGGGCGTATACGCCCCGGCTCTTTCACTCCGCTGCTCGTCCTCTCCCCACAAAGCCCGCTGCCGCTGGGCCTTTGCGGGGGCCCTGGGATGCAGTCGCAGGGAGGTTATCTTATCTGATATTCAGCTGCTTCTCCACCTCGTTCAGGTTGATGGTCAGGATGCGGCTGACGCCCTGCTCCTGCATGGTGACGCCGTAGAGGACGTCGGCCTCCTCCATGGTCCCGCGGCGAT
>CAJMQD010000109.1 GCA_905215425.1 uncultured bacterium | reverse complement strand
GCCGAGGAGCGTTCTGCCGCCATGTATGTCTCTAACGTGGGCGAGATGGACGACATTATTGCCAATGGGAATGCGATGCAGATGATCCTGGCCAACGAAGCCCTGATGGAAAAGCGCATCGGTGATATTGCGGAGGAGATCGCCCATCGTAAGGATGTTCGTTTTGTGATGATTGCGGGGCCCTCCTCCTCCGGCAAAACTACCTTCTCCCATCGGTTATCGACCCAACTGTTGGCCTGCGGTTTACGGCCCCACCCCATCGCGACGGATAACTACTTTAAAAACCGGGAGGACACCCCCAGAGACGCCAACGGCCAGTATGACTTCGAGGGGCTGGGAGCCATGGACGTGGAGGGCTTCAACCGGGACATGATGCGCCTGCTCAAGGGCGAGACCGTAGAGATGCCCACCTATAACTTCAAGAAAGGCGTCCGGGAATATAATGGTGAAACGCTGACCCTGGGTGAGAAGGATATTTTGGTCATCGAGGGGATTCACTGCCTGAATGACACCTTCTCCCACTCCCTGCCCAAAGAGAGCAAGTATCGCATCTATATCAGCTGCCTGACCACCCTGAATATTGACAACCACAACCGCATCCCCACGACAGACGCCCGTCTGCTGCGGCGCATCGAGCGCGATGCCCGTACCCGTGGCTATGGAGCCCAGGCAACCATCCGGATGTGGCCCTCTGTCCGCCGCGGCGAAGAAGCAAACATCTTCCCCTATCAGGACAGCGCAGATACCGTATTCAATTCCGCTTTGGTCTACGAGACCGCTCTGTTAAAAACCTATGTGGAGCCTCTGCTGAAGGGTGTTCCCCGGGACAGCGATGAGTATCTTGAAGCAAAACGTCTGCTGAAATTCCTGGATTACTTCCTTCCGCTCCCGGCGGACGACGTGCCCCAAACCTCTCTTATGCGGGAGTTCGTGGGCGGCGGCTGCTATAAGGTTTGATCGTTTCCCTAAAAAACACCACGCTCCGGCGGATAACCGGAGCGTGGTGTTTTTGTACTGGTTAGAAGTCAATTCTGCAAATAAGCTGTCAGGGCCGCCATTTTCTTCTCCATCGCCGCCCGGCCAAGCGCATAGGCCTGCTTCAGCTTTTCCGGGTCCTTCTCCACCCGGCTTACCGGAATGGGCTTTTCCGGCCGGATGACAAAAAGCCTTCCCGCTTCCTCCTCCTTGGTGATCTCATCCAATGTTCGGTTGTAGACTATATGCCGGTTGGCCACAGCCTCTACCAAGTTGGGGTACTTCCGGTACTTTTTGCGGATCAGGGCCATGGCGCCGTTTTTCTCCTTGCGGTAGCCTTCCGGACGGGTCAGGACCACCACATTCCGGTCGTAGCCCAACTGCCGGAAATACTCCACAGGAATCGAATCGGCGATTCCACCGTCCAGCAGCTTCTGTCCGTCGATCTCTACCATTCGGGACACCAGCGGCATGGAGGCCGACGCCCGGATCCAATCAAACCCGTGGTCTAACCAGCCTGTATATTTATGGTAAACCGCTTTTCCTGTTACTACATCTGTACAGACCACATAAAACTCCATAGGGTTGTGATCATATGCTTGAAAATCAAAGGGATCTAAGCGCAGAGGAACCTCGCCGTAGCAGAAATCCGTGTTGAAGATATTCCCTGTTTTCAGCAGGCAGCGCATACCGCAGTAGCGTTTATCCCGGCAAAACCGCACATTGTAGCGGATCGCCCGGCCGATCTGACCTGATTTATAGTTGCAGCCAAAGGCAGCTCCGGCGGATACGCCGATCGCGCCGTCAAAAGTGATGCCCCGTTCCAGCATGACGTCTATAACGCCGGAGGTAAACATACCGCGCATGGCTCCGCCCTCTAAAATCAGTCCCCGTTTCATTTTATCGCCTCGTTTTTGCTTATAAAGATAGACAGAGGGTTCCGTCTCTATTTCGAACTATAGCATACAGATGTGAAAAAATCTACCATTCCGGTTTCCTATCGGCCCGCAGAGCAAAAAAATTCAGGGGACTGATCGCTCAGTCCCCTGTGTCATACAGAATTTAAGCGTCCAGATTCTCGTCATAGAGAACCGTTACGGAGGGATAGCTGCCCTTCAGCTTGTCGCGGAAGGTGTTTACCAGTTCCTCGTCACCATAGACGGACACCACATACTGCCCCATGGAGGCCACCACCAACTTGTCGGGGAAGCCGCACATCCAGTGCTTTCCCTGGAACTCGCTGCGCAGATCCTGGGCAAGCTGGGATACGTTGTCCTTGCTGGCGACATGGAACGCGCCGCAGGTGAAGGTATTGCTGTTCATCATATGGGTCAGGGCGGCGGCGGAATCGATCAAACCTGCGTCTCCGGCCGGGAAGGTCAGCTGGGAGGCAAGGCTGTCCCCGTTGCTTACATCAAAGCTGCCGGGGGCGCCGTCCACAGCGTGCTCATAGTCACCACCCGCGGCAGGGAACTTCTCGTCCTCGCTGTATGTACCCCAGACGGTATTCAGAACAGACAAAGGATCGCCGGAAGAGGCGGTGGGCTGCTCGGTCTCTGTCTTTTCAGAGGAATCGGGCTGCTGTACGGGCTGTTTGGTGTCCTCGGCGGGCTTGGCGGCCGGCTTGGAGACAGGCTCATCCGCCGGCTTTTCGGGCTTAGCGGCGGGCGCCTCCGCAGGCTTGGCAGCGGGAGTCTCCTCCTTGGGCCCCTCTTTTTCGGAGGCGTCCGGCTGCTCCTGAGCGCTGCTGTCTGCCCCGATGACAGAGGAGGTGGAGCCGTCGCCGCTCTCCTTCTCATCAGCAGAACCGGACACGGAACTGGAGTTATTTGCTCCGGAAGAGGAAGAATTGGGGGCATCAGTTCCCTTTTTACCGCCGCAGGCAGTCAGAGACAGCACCATGGCCATAGCCAGCAGCGCGGTGAACAGTTTTTTCATCATGATTCTCCTTTTGTATGTTTGTTTCAGGGTTATTTCAAGGTCTCACTGTGATTCAGCACTCCAGTGCTGTATAGGAACAGTACATCCTGACCGTGGAAATCCAGCATCCGGCCCAGCATAGGACTGCCCAGATAGCGGATATCCACCAAGGTGATGGTCTTATAGCCCTCTGCCAGCAGGGGGGCCAGACTGCTCCCGAAGGAATCCCGGAAAATGATCAGTTCCCGGTCGGTATCGGCCGCCGGATTATCGATCCGCAGCAGAGAGACCGACCCGGACAGGAACAGCTCGTAGGGATCTTTCCCGCTGCCCTTCTCCAGATCATAAATCGGACCTGTGGTTTGAGTCTCGTAGTTATATACGGTGCAGGCCTCCAGAACATCGCTGGTCAAATACCGGATCTGTTCCGCAGGAAGAGGCAGGGCGGCGTAACCGTAGTAGACGCCGTAGTAGGGGCGTTCCAATTCCTTTTCCCGGTACTGGTCACCCACCTGAGTTCCCATCTCCTGCGCCAGACGCTGCGCAACATCTGCGATTTGCTCCTGCCGCCAGTGCAGGTCGGTGCGGTAGTAATCCTCGATGGACAGAAGATCGGTGATGTCGATATACTGCAAATAAGGCGCCCGCTCCCGGACTTTCTGAATAAAGACGTCATAGTCCATGGCCGGATAGCCGCCCTGTTGGGCCAGAAAAGCGTTTTTGTCCGGAATGACCGACAGATATAGCTTTCCGGCATTGTCTTTCAGATAGTGCTCGTAGAGATACTGAAAACGCTCAGCGGCGTGGTCCAGCGAGTCAAGGTTCATGGGATACTCCAGCTTGGACGCATATCCGTTTTCCAGATACACCCCGTTGTTATCCTTCTGCCGCAGCAGATCATAGCTGACCAGAGCTTTTACTGTGCGGAAAGAATCCCGCAGCGGAAATTGGTCAGGGGCATATTTCTCATAATTGGACATATAGCTCCCATCCATCACAGAGGACAGCGTGAGTGCCGGCCGCTGGGTCAACTGCCGCCGCTCACTTTGGGACAGAGCGTCATCAGGCTTAAAGCGGGCCCATAAACCAAATCCTAATATACATCCGCCCAGCAGGCACAGGGTGACGATATTATTTCTTCTGTTCGACATTCTGTACCTCCTTTAAAAACGGAAATATAGGAACGGATTGAAGGAGCCGTCCACCAGAAAAGCGGTAGATACCATCAGCAGAGCTGTCAACGCAAAGGGTTCCAGCGTACCTGTCAGCACCTGTCCCCCGCGGCTCCGGTCCAGTCGTGCCACCAGCTTTGCCGGCAGAGGTGTCGCCCCCACCAGAGCAATGAAGAAGATCACGGCGTAACTGCGCAGGTAGTACAGACTCTCCACCGATGTCCAGGGGATCTGTCCTCCCCCGAACATGGCCGCAATTCTGGTAAAAGCCTGATGCACGCTGTTGGCATCGAACAGCACAAAGCTTACCAGCACCAACAGCAGAGTATACAGGTGTTTGACCACATGGGTACGGCCTAAAGCCTTTCCGTACAGCAGCTTCTCTCCCATAAGCAGTACGGCAAAGAACAGTCCCCACAGAACGAAGTTCCATGCCGCTCCATGCCACAGACCGGTCAAGGCCCAGACGATCAGGATGTTGCGCAGCTGCCGTCCCCGTGAGCCCCGGTTGCCGCCCAAGGGGATATAGACATAATCCCGGAACCATCCGCCGAGCGTCATGTGCCAGCGCCGCCAAAACTCCGTGATACTGGAGGATA